>NZ_AP022810.1:900000-1007500 GCF_009731355.2 Desulfuromonas sp. AOP6 | reverse complement strand
ATCGCGTGACAAGCTCGCGAGCCAGAGCCTTTTTGCTTTCCATGGGATGGGCGCCGGATGCCTTGCCGGCAACACCGTCCTTGACCTGCTGCAGCCCGGCGAGGTCCACATCGGAAAGCAATTCATAATAGCGGATCATAAGTTCGTCGGAGATGCTCATGACTTTACCATAGATCTCGCGGGGAGGCTCGGTGATGCCGATGTAATTACCCAGGGACTTGCTCATCTTGTTGACCCCGTCAAGCCCTTCGAGCAGCGGCATGGTCAATACGGACTGGGGCCGCTGCCCCTCCTGCTTCTGCAATTCCCGGCCAACCAGAAGGTTGAATTTCTGATCTGTCCCCCCCAGTTCGACATCGGCTTTGAGGGCTACGGAGTCATAGCCTTGCACCAAAGGGTAGAGGAATTCGTGAATGGCAATGGGCTGTTGCCCGCTGAAACGTTTGTGAAAATCGTCGCGTTCAAGCATTCGAGCTACCGTGTAGCGCGCCGCCAGGCCGATGAGATCAGCAGCAGTCATCGGCCCCATCCAGGAACTATTGAAGACGACCTTGGTTTTTGCCGGGTCAAGAATTTTAAAAACCTGCTCCCGATAGGTCTGGGCATTGGCAAGCACTTGCTCCCGCGTAAGAGGCTTGCGGGTTTCGTTCTTGCCCGTCGGGTCTCCAATCATGCCCGTAAAGTCACCGATCAGAAAGCAGACCTCATGGCCGAGTTCCTGAAACTGCTTAAGCTTTTGAATCAGAACCGTATGGCCGAGATGGAGATCAGGAGCTGTTGGATCAAAGCCAGCCTTGATCCTGAGAGGAACCCCCTTGGCGATCGACTCCTTGATTTTCTCCTCCAATTCGGCCTCAACCAGTATTTCTACGGCACCACGCCGTATGACGGCCATCTGTTCCTGTACGGTATTCATCGACTGCAATCCTCTAGATTTCATTCAGGTTAACGAGAGACAAGCTCTTCCCTGACACGGGAGACTCCTGTCGCTCGGCCGGTTTTCTCATCTATAGCGAACAGCACCCCACATAAAACGGGATCTTTTTTGGCGACCTCGAAACGAACCGGCAACTGGGTCAAAAATCGTTCAATGGCCAACTCTTTACGGATGCCGATAACAGCGTCAAGGCTTCCGGTCATGCCGGCATCGGTAATATAGGCTGTCCCCCCAGCCATAATGTACTCATCAGCCGTCTGGACATGCGTGTGAGTACCGACGAGGGCAGAAACCCGTCCATCAAGATAGTGCCCGAGGGCCACCTTCTCACTGGTAGCCTCCGCATGGAAGTCGACGAGAATAATCCGGGTCTCTCCCCTGATCTGCTCGATCAACCTGTCGGCTTCCCGGAAAGGGCACTCTAGGTTTTTCATAAAAACCCGTCCTTCCAGGTTAATCACCCCGACCTTGATACCGGCACTGGTGGAGTACACCCCCACACCGCGCCCAGGGAGACCCTCAGGGTAGTTGGCTGGTCGAAGGAGAGCCGGTTCTCTATCGAGGGTATCGTAGATCTCCTTCTTGTCCCAAATGTGATTTCCGGTAGTGATGACATCAACACCGAGATCAAAAAACTCCCGAACGATATCGGCGGTCAGACCGAACCCGGCCGCCGCATTCTCTCCATTAACGACGATCAGATCTACCTGGTGATGATCCACCAGGCGATCTAGCGTCTGCGCAAGGACCTGACGGCCTGCCCTGCCAACAACATCTCCAATAAAAAGAATATTCAAGAAATCTGTCTCCGCGCCTACTTGGCATATTCCGTCGCCCGGGTTTCACGGATAACGTTGACCTTGATCTGTCCCGGGTAGGTCATCTCCGCCTCTATCTTGCGGGCAATATCTCTGGCCACCACATAAGACTGAGCGTCAGAGACCGCATCACTGGAGACCATGACGCGAATTTCGCGGCCAGCCTGGATGGCGTAGCAACTGGTAACGCCCTGGAACGAGGTACCAATGCGTTCGAGATCCGCCAGTCGCTTGACATAGGTTTCCAGCATCTCCCGCCGCGCACCGGGCCGGGCTCCGGAGAGGGCGTCGGCCGCCTGCACCAGCACGGCGAGAATAGTTTCGGGTTTCTCGTCTTCGTGGTGAGCCGCTATTGCATGAACGATCTTAGGTGCCTCACCGTATTTTCGGGCGAGATCAGCGCCGATAACGGCATGGGAACCTTCAATTTCGTGGTCGACAGCCTTCCCTATATCGTGGAGCAGTCCAGCTCTTTTGGCCTGCTTTACATTAATGCCCAGCTCTGCTGCCATGATCCCACACAAAAACGCGACCTCAAGCGAGTGCTGCAGCACGTTTTGGCCATAGGAGGTACGGTAACGCAGGCGCCCTATCAGCTTGATGATTTCCGGGTGGATACCGTGCACACCGACGTCGAAGGTGGCCTGCTCTCCGGCCTCCCTGATTGCTTCATCAACATCCTGGGTTGCTTTGTTAACGACCTCCTCGATGCGGGCCGGATGAATACGGCCATCCCCGATGAGACGCTCCAGAGAGAGCCTGGCCACCTCACGGCGGACCGGATTGAAGCCGGAGATAATGACGGCCTCGGGGGTGTCGTCGATGATCAGGTCGATACCCGTGGCAGCCTCAATGGCCCTGATATTACGCCCTTCCCGACCGATGATCCGCCCCTTCATCTCATCGGAAGGCAACGGCACCACACTCACGGTCTTTTCAGCAACAAAGTCCCCGGCGTAGCGCTGGATAGCAAGAGCAAGGATCTCCTTGGCTTTCTTGTCGGCGGTCTCCTTGGCTTCCTCCTCTATTTGCTTGATCCTTTTGGCCGCATCATGACGAGCCTCACTTTCCATAGCCTCCATCAATTGCCGCTTCGCCTCTTCGGAACTCAGCCCAGACATACGCTCCAACTGCTGCTTCTGCTCAGCAACCAGTTGGTCAATATCTTTTTCCTTGCCGGCCAACCGTTCTTCCCGTTGCAATACAGAGCGCTCACTTTTAAGCAGCTCCTCTTCACGGCTATCCAGTTGAATCGCTCGGCGGTCGAGATTTTCCTCTTTCTGTAGGAAGCGTTTCTCCTGGGTCTGCAGTTCCCGCCGCAACTCCCGGGCTTCATTCTCCCACTCGGACTTCGCTTGAAAAACAGCATCCTTCGCCTGAAGGATGGCTTCCTTACGGATAGTGTCCGCTTCTCTTTTCGCTTCATCAACAATCTTCTCGGAGGCTCTTTCGGCCCCAGAGACCCGGGAATCGGCCATTTTTCTCTGAATCAGAGTTCCGATGACGAAGCCGGCGGCAGCGCAGGCAGCCAGCAATACCAACAACAAAAAGATATTTATCTGCAACGTTAGGATCCTCCTCAGTCGTGTTGTAAATTAATGCCTGAAGGCTGTTTGTTCACCTGATATTATTAATCGTCCGACTCTCCGTCAGCACAAGATCCAGTCGGATGTCGTGCAGTTCTGTCGGCAATTGCGCAAGAACCTGGAAATCAAAACAGAGCCCGGCCAATACACCCCGCCCGGCCCGCTGGGCAAGAGCGCGATCATAGCAACCCTTACCATAGCCCAACCTGAATCCCGACAAATCGAAAGCAAGGCCGGGAATCACCAGGAAATCGATATCGGCGGCAACGAGAACCACCTGTCCGATGGGTTCGAGCACACCGAAACGACCATGTACCAACTCTTTTCGATCCTCGACTACGACAAATTCAAGCAAATCTTTTCCTACTCTCGGATAAAGAATTTGCTTCCCCTGATCCCGGGCCACCTCAAAAAGGGTTTCGGTAAAAACTTCATTCATGATGGGACTATAGAGTCCCACAGTGCGGGCAGACTGGAATTCAGGCGTTTGCAGAAGCCGCCGCTGCGCCAGAAGACTTCGACTGAAGCAGGTGGCAGGAGCCAGATGCCGACGCTCGGCCAGCATCCTTTCCCGGATGGAGTGTTTTGGCATGGGCCGAGATCCTCCAGGGCAGATGATCTCCGGCAGGAAGGTTCAGATAGGGAACGGAAAGGACGGAATCAGGATCCAGTATGCGGGGAGGTTAAGTTCGATCAAGCACACAGCAAAATTCGGCAGGCACCGACATTCCCGGCAGGTTAACTCGAGGCAAAGACATCGTCTCGACTTCCTCCCCGGGAATGGTGTTGTCAGCGCGGCACAAGCCGGTCAGCTTTTTCGAACAAAATTCTAGCATAAGGGACCTGCAAAGCGCCTGAAGGGCAGGCGCGGTTTCCATTCATCAATCTATCTTAAGTCTCCCGATGGAGATCAGGGCGTGGCCAAGCCACTTCACAGGTGATAGTCCGCAAACATGCAGACGATCTTCTTTTCCATCCAACCAGTTGCCAAAACTCAGCCCCTGTCGACCGCTACCTCCTCAAGCCGCTTCAGTAAGCGATGGAGGTGCCTTTCTGCCTCGGAGTGGGCATCCAGCAACTGCAGATGCGCTCCAGCCAGATTCATAAGAGCGAGGATGACTGAATTCAGGGTGTCGGCCGTCTTTTTACCGCGGGCAACGTGAGACAGCTGATCATTGACGAAAGTGGCAACCCGATGCACATCCACAGCATCGGCGTCACTTTTAACCGTATACTGTTGCCCCAGGATCGTTACCTGGACAGCATTCTTCAAGAGATCTCCCGATCAACGCGGTCGAGTTTGCCCAACATTCTGTCCAGTTCAGCACGAACCCTGTCGCGTTCCTTCAGAAAGGCTTCTTTCTCTCCACGGAGTTGTCTGCATTCATCCAGTAGATCCTGGTGTTGTTTCAACAGGTTATCGAGCTTTTCCTCAAGCCGGAAAACGACATCCAGATCCATCTCATCCCACTCCAGTTTGGACAAAAATTCTAGGTAAAGCAACCTGTAAAGTCAAGATCTTTCAATTTCTCTGAAAAAGGGCCTCAACAAATAGGTCGGGATCAAACTCGCGGAGGTCATTGACGCCTTCGCCAATACCGACGAAACGAACGGGCAATTCAAGTTCGCTGCCGATGGCCGCGACCATGCCGCCCTTGGCCGTACCGTCAAGTTTTGTCAGAGCGATGCCGGAAACCTCAACAGCCTCCTTAAACAGCCGGGCCTGAACAAGGGCATTTTGTCCGGTGGTCGCATCAAGAACGAGCAGGGTCTCATGGGGTGCTCCAGAGAGTTCCCGATGGAGAACACGGCGAATTTTCTTCATCTCTTCCATCAGATTTACTTTCGTATGGAGCCTCCCCGCTGTATCGAGGATAAGGACATCAGCCTTACGGGCAATGGCGGCCTTGATGGCATCAAAGGCAACGGCAGCCGGATCAGCGCCTTCATCATGACAAATCACTTCGGCACCGGCCCGCTCCCCCCAAATGGTCAGCTGTTGTGCCGCGGCCGCGCGAAAGGTGTCGCCAGCGCCAAGAACAACTTTTTTACCTTGCGATGTCAACTGTTTCGCCAATTTGCCGATGGTTGTCGTTTTGCCGACGCCGTTAACTCCCACCACCATGATGACATAGGGCGATGCCGTGGAAAAATCGAGAGGAGCCGCCTCCAGACGGAGTCGGTGCCTGATTTCTTCCTGCAGAACACTACGAACCACTTCGTGGCGGGGAGCTCCCCCTTTGGCCAGACGCTTCTGGATGGCGGCCGTCAGCTCCATCGTGGTCTTCATGCCGAAATCAGCGGAAATCAGAATTTCCTCCAACTCTTCGAGCATTTCGGCATCTTCACCTTTATGGGCTTTCAGCAAAGAATCGATACGCCCCATAACAGCTGACTGGGTCTTGGCCAGGCCCTTGCGCATGCGCTCAAAAAGGCTTTGAGGCGTTTCCTCGGAAGCTTCAGGGCCACCCTCCGGGTGAGCGCCAAGGCGCTCGACAGCAGGCTGGCTGGAAAATTCTATCTCGGTTTCGGCAGATGCCTCGGGCATCCCCTCGGGGCGCGCCTGAGCACCAACTTCTGCCTCTACCTCGCCTGGCTCTTCATCCGCTTGCCCTACGTTCTCCCCTTCCGCAGGAACGTCCATTTTTCTGGAACGCCTTCTCAGCAGCAGGACGACCATAAACAGGACCAACAAGGTCAACAGAAGATACAGAGCAGCAAGGGCCCCCATGACACCGTATTCTTCGGGAACTCCTATTCTCACCAATAACTCGGCGAACTGGTTGAGCCATATCAGCATCGATTCTTTCAACGTTTCACTCCTTTAGAAAGGTCAGCCTGAAAGCAGAACAGGGATCAGAGGATCTCCATTCGAACCCTGTCGGCGCAGAGACGGGCGGCATGGAGGGCAAGCCCGAGGGATCCGGCTCGATCCAAGGCAACTACCAGAAAGTAGTCAGCCGTCACTGGGACCAGAAGGGTCTGCATGGTCTCTGCCGTCACTACGATTTCCTGCAAATCATCGGCATTCAATCGACTCATGATTTCCCGCATATTATTGAGAATGACGCCCCCGTGAGCACCGTGAAGCTTCAAATCGTATTCATCCATCCGGGTCACCTGGTCAACAGCCTCTCCTTCCCAATCGGCAATGATCGCCCCCAGGACACCTGGAACCCGATCCATCAACTCTGTCAATTCTCTCTTGAAAGGCATCCTCAACCCTCCAATTCGTTGAAACGGACCGACACCAGTTTGGATACGCCAGGCTCCTCCATGGTGACCCCGTAGAGGGTATCGGCTATTTCCATGGTCCGCTTATTATGGGTAATGATGATAAATTGAGAAGCCGCCGACATCTGGCGCACGATGTCGTTGAAGCGGCCGATATTGGCATCATCCAGGGGCGCGTCAACTTCGTCCAGCATGCAGAACGGCGAAGGTTTGATGAGAAAAATGGAGAAGATCAGGGCGACGGCCGTCAGGGCTTTTTCACCACCCGACAGGAGATTGACACTCTGCAACCGCTTCCCCGGCGGCTGCACAATGATGTCGATACCCGTCTCGAGCAGATCCTCTTCGTCAGTCAGGGCCAATTCAGCCTTACCCCCTAAAAAGAGGCGTGGAAAAACCTCCTGAAACTTGGCGTTGACCAAATCGAAGGTCTCACGAAAACGCTTTCGGGTCGTTCGGTTGATCTTGCTGATAGCCGTCTGCAACCCTTCCAGCGACGTTTTGAGATCCTCCTGTTGGCCGGTCAGAAAGGAAAAACGTTCCTCCAGCTCCCGATATTCCTCAATGGCGGTCAGATTGACCTCCCCCATGTCGTCGATGACCCGCCTCAAGTCGGAGGCGCGGGTTTGCATGGCTTCGCTGTCGGCCAAATCTTCCTCAGGGGCATCCATCTCGGCCAGATCGAGGCGGTAGCGATCCAGAACCCCTTCGCGCAAATGCTCCGCCTCCATATCCAGCTCTCGGGTCTTGAGCTGCAGGCTTGACAGGGTTTCCCGCAGATCGTTCATGCGAGACCGGGTTCCCTTGAGCACATCTTCATGTTCTTCGATGTGGCGGGCGCTTTCGTCAAAACGCTCTTTGAGCCGATCAAAACTCTTTTTCTCTTCTTCCCGTTTGCGGAAAAGGACTTCCAGTTCGGTTCTCAGCCGGCCACTGTCCAACTCCAAACGGGCCCTCTCTTCCTCGGCCTCCTCCTGTTGGCTTTTCAGAAGGGCCAGTCGTCCCTGCAGTTCTCTTCGAAGGGTTTCAAGCCGTTCCTGGCTCTTACGCGAGCTTTCCTCTCTTTCACGCAGGCTGGTGACGATAACCTTGAGGGCAGTAACTTTTTCACGGCCATCTTCCAGGGCTCGCTTCCGAACCTGCATTTCCTCCTGCAGTTCTGCCAGGGACTCTTCCAGAACTGTCTTTTCCTGCTCTTTCGCCAGGCGCAGGTCGTTGGCCTCCCTCTGTTGCTTCTCAAGACCTTCTCGTTCTTCGTGGAGCTGATCCTCTTCCAGACTGAGCACTTCGAGGCGCTCCGTCAGCCGGGCGAAATCCTGCTTGAGGCGGTTTAAATCTTTTTCATTGTCAAAAACCTTGATCTCCTTGCGATGCAGCGCAGCGCCGATCTCCCGAAGATTTTCCTCTTCCTGGGACAACTGTTCACGCAGATCGAGACGCTCTTGCTGCCATTGTTCGACACGGGCTTCCGCCAGTTTCACCCCATCGGCAAGTTCTTTCATTTCCCGCTTCTTGTGCAGCAGTCCTTCGTCGATCCCTTTGGTAGAGCCACCCTGCAATTCGCCTCGTCCGGTCAGAATCTCTCCCTCCATCGTCACCAGGGTAACTCCTGGAGGAAGAGGCTTACCCAGCCAGGGGTAGAGACTGTCCACCAGAAAGACACCATGCAGAAGCGTTTCAACCCGGGCAGCTGCCCCGGTCGCTGGCATGACCAGGGAAGCAAGAGGACGGCCTCCCTCCACAGGGGGCAGCGGCTCCGCCGGAAAAGGGGGCAGTAGAAAGGTGCAGCGTCCACCGGCTTCTCTGAGAAAATCAAGGGCAGCCATGACATCGTCTCCACGGTCAGCCAGCACCGCCTGCAGGCGGTCGCCCAGAACGGACTCCACTGCCCGCTCAAACTCCGCCGCCACCTCGAGTATCTCGGCGGCAACAGCACCAAACCGCTGTCGCATTTCGGGATTTTTCAAGAGCGCCTTGACCCCACCGCCGTAACCTTCGAGGCTACGTTCGAGTTCTTTCAAGGATTCGAGGCGGGAGCGGTGCCGATTGAGTTCTTCACGCTGTATCAGCAGACGATTTTCATTCTCTTCCAGTTTCCCCTTAAGGCTGCGCAGAGTTTCCTGGGAAACGACCTGCTCTTCGAGCAGAACGTCTTTTTTGCGCAAAAAGCCCTGCAGGGCCGATTCAAGCTCGGCGATCAACATCTGGGCCTGTTCCTGCTGCTCCAGCAGGGAGACAGCTTCCTGACGATTGCGACTCGTCCTCTCCTCCAGCGACTGCAGCCGGCGACGGGCGTCTTCGTGCACATGACTTAATTGGGAAAGATGGGTCAATAGAGCAAAGAGAGCCGTACGCGTTTCTTCGAGGCGGGTGGCGACGCTCTGTTCGGCAAAACTCAACTCTTCGGCTGTGGCTTCGGCCGCGGCCAGGCTCCGCTGTTCCTGCTGAAGATCGGCGCCAAGCATGGACCCGTCTTGGAGCAAAGAGTCCTGCTCCGAGGCGACCTCTTCGAGACGCCGCCGCACCTCCTGCGACTCCGCCGCCTGCCGTTCCTGCTGACGCAGCAGACCCTCCATCTCCTTGCCACCGAAGCCGATCTGTCCCTCTATCCGCTGAATCTCCGACGTCAAGTGGAAGACCTGTTCCTGCCCCTCGGCCACCTCTTTTTCGACAGTGACATGGCGTAGCCGCAACTCTTCAAGGGTGAGCTCTCCCTGCTCAACCTGCCCTTTGAAGCGTTCCATCAAACCGACCTGTTCTTGCTCTTCCTGCTGCCGGGAATCGATCTCCTTTTTCAGGGCCAGATAACGCTGCAGCGTCAGCCTCGTCTCCAGAGACTTCAGCTCTTCGCGACATTCCCTGAATTTCTGGGCCTTCTGAGCCTGACGCTTGAGGCTGCCCAGCTGGCGTCTGACTTCCGACACGATGTCGCCGAGGCGAAGCAGGTTTTGCTTGGTCGCCTCAATCTTGCGCAGTGCCGACTTTTTGCGGGATTTGAACTTGGTCACCCCGGCGGCTTCCTCGATGAGAAAACGGCGATCCTCGGGCTTGGAATTGAGGATCATGCCGATCTTGCCCTGCTCAATAATGGAGTAGGCACGGGCACCGATTCCCGTATCCATGAACAACTCGGTGATGTCCATGAGGCGACAGGGCGTTTTGTTAATCAGATACTCACTGTCCCCGTTGCGATACAGCCGGCGGGTGACCATGATTTCCGCGTAATCCTTGAAGGCGGCGGGGGCCAGACCATCGGCGTTGGAGAAGACCATGGAAACTTCAGCCATGCCAAGGGGTCGGCGGGATTCACTGCCGCCGAAAATGATGTCCTCCATGGAGCGGCCGCGAAGATTCTTGGCATTCTGCTCCCCCATGGCCCAGCGGATGGCATCGACCACATTGCTCTTCCCGCAGCCGTTAGGGCCAAGAATGGCCGTGACCCCATCGTTAAAGTCGAGGGAGACCTTGTCAACGAAGGATTTGAATCCGAGGATATCGACCCGCTTGATTTGCATGGGAAAAGGATCACCTATTACTGAAAAGGGGAAGCTGCGCAGTCAAAATAGCGCGCCATGGTAACAAGCTATAAAAATCCTGTAAAGAGCTTAAACAGGACTGGAAAGCTCATTTATGACGCCTATCTGGCCATCAGGGTTTCAGGCTTCTTGCTTCGCGCCTGATGCAAGGGTAAACTGTGCCTTATGCCAGAATATATTGTCACCCCCCAGGAGAACGGCCTGTCCCCGCTGTGTATTCTGAAACAGCGTGTTCCCGCAGCCCCCATAGGATTTTTGCGCCAGCTGCTGCGCAAAGGCGAAGTACTGCGCCTGTGCCCGGCCCCGTCCCCGGACGCGCCCCTGGCCATCGGCGACCGCATTGTGCTGCCCGGCAGCCAGCGACTGGCGCACCTACTCGAACAGCCCCCGGAAAAGACGGTGGACATCCTCTACGAGAACGATGAACTGCTTATCGCTTTTAAGCCATCGGGACTGGCCATGCACCGGGGCGTCGACCATGAGGAAGACAACCTTGTCCGGCGAATCGAACGTCTGCTGAAAAAGCGCAAAGCCCCTTACCAGGCACGGCCCATACACCGGCTTGACCTGGATACCTCCGGACCCGTTCTGTTTGGCAAGGGGAAAAAGGCCGCCTCCGCTTTGGGCAAGGTGTTCATGGCCGGCAAGGCACAGAAGAAATATCTGGCATTAGTGGAGGGACAACTTCCAGTCACAGGGATGCTGACCTCGCCCGTTCCGGCCAAGGGGAAGCTCAAAGAATCGGAAACCTCTTTCCGCCTTCTTGTTTTCGGCAATAACTATTCCCTGCTGGAACTCGATCTGCACAGCGGCCGCACCCACCAGATCCGCCGGCAATTGGCTGATGCGGGACACCCTCTGGTCGGTGACCGCAGATATGGAGGCTCTACCCTGGCTGGCCTGTCCAGACTATTTCTGCATTGCCACCAGTTGTCACTGCCCCCGGCTGATGATTGCCCGGGAATCTCCATCGACTCCCCCCTGCCGGAAGATTTGGGTCAAACGCTGGCAGCCTTAGGACTTCACTGGCCGAAGACAGCGCCATCCGTCAACAGCACCGACAGGACGCGCCATGCAACAGCCGGATAGCCGCCAAGAGATGCCCATGCCGAAAAAGAGATTTCACAAGCTCTCCCTCCACCCCGCCGACACCCGCATTGCGGCCAAGATCGCGATTCTTTATCTGATCTTCGGCGTCTTCTGGATTCTCCTCTCCGACCACATCCTGTCCCTTTTCGCCACGGATTTTTTCAGCTTATCGCGAATGCAGACCGCCAAAGGCGGCATCTATATCGTCCTCACCTCCCTGCTGCTCTTTGGTCTGGTCCACTATTACATCCGCAACCTGCGCCAAGGGGAAGAAGCCCTGCGTGAAGTCGTCCAAGGCGTGGCGGAATCAACGGGGCCTTCCTTTTTCACAACCCTGGTCAGACATCTCGCCAGTGCCCTTGGGGTCGATTACGCCTTCATCGGCCGGCTGGACCCGCAGGATGCCTCCAGAATCGTTACGCTTGCTTTTTTCAGTCAAGGAAAGATCTCAGACAACTTTCACTATGAGCTTAAAGGTAGCCCCTGCGCCATGGTGTTGGCCGGCGAGATATGTTTTCATCCCAAAGAGGTGCAGAAGCTTTTCCCACAGGACAAGGGGTTACAAGAGCTGAATGTGGAGAGTTATCTGGGCATCCCCATGCGCGACGGTAGCGGTAACCCTTTTGGACTGATCGTCGTCATGCACCGCAATCCTCTGCCCAACAGCACGTTTGCAGAATCCCTGCTTCGTATCTTTGCAAGCCGGGTGGCCACCGAAATTCAACGGCAAAAAGCAGAAGAAGATCTGCGGACACAGTTCCAGCAGATGAGGGCTATTTTTGATTCCGTAAACACCATGATTTACGTGGCCGACCTGGAAAGTTACGAACTCCTCTATCTCAACGAATACGGTGAAAGAATCGCCGGCAAGGACTGGCAGGGGAAAACCTGTTACGAAGCCCTGCAGAATGGGAAAAACGGACCCTGCGAGTTCTGTACTAACGAGCGACTGGTAAAAGACGGGCAACCGCAGGAACCTTGCCGCTGGGATTTTCAGAATACCCGCAACGGCCGCTGGTACCAATGCATCGACCAGGCTATCCACTGGACTGACGGTCGCCTGGTACGCCTGGAAATTGCCTTGGATATCACCGAAAGACTGGAGATGGAGCAACTCAAGGACCAGCTGCTGTCGGCGGTCAGCCATGAAATGCACACCCCTCTCACGGCCGTGCTCGGCTATTCCGAGTTTCTCATAAACAACGAGGTTTCCCCTGAAGAACAGCGGGAATATCTCGGCATCATCCACCAGGAAGGGGAGCGCCTCGATACGCTGATCAACAACTTTCTGCAACTTCAGCGGGCCCAATCCCGCAAACATGGTGCTCCCGTTCCTGTCAAACCCATCGAAATCGAGGCGTTGCTGCACAAAACCCTGCGGCCATTCACAACAGGTGTCCAAAAGCACCACTTTCAGATCGATTGCTCTGCAGACCTCCCGTTCCTGGTGGCCAACCCCGAAGGAATACAGCAGATTTTGGAAAATCTGTTGTCAAACGCGGTCAAATATTCGCCCGAAGGTGGGACAATTACCCTGGCGGCTTGGGAAAAAGAAAAAGGGGATGAGATCATCCTCAGCGTCACTGACTCAGGCATCGGCATTGATGTCGAGGAGCAGGAACAGATCTTCGAACGCTTCTACCGGGTCGACAACAGTGACCGCCGCCAAACGAGTGGTGCAGGTCTTGGACTGGCGCTGGTCAAAGAACTGGTCCGCGAAGGGGGTGGCAGGGTCTGGGTGGAAAGCACCCCTGGAAAAGGCAGCACCTTCTCCGTGGCCTTTCCCCTTCGCACCAGGGAATAACGAAAGCCTTGAAGCCGGGTTAAAAAGAATAAGTTGCACCAGCCTGAAATCCGTTTAAAATCAGCTTCCCATTCACCGTCCACAAAAAGGCTCAAGAATGACACGGCTGCGTCAATTCCTCATCTTTTTCAGCGTCCTCCTTATTTTATGCCTGACCGGCGTTGTCGTTTTCCTGGCTACCCTTGATCTCAATACCTATCGCAGCGAGCTTGAAGACGCCCTGGCCGGAGCCCTTTCCCATCCCGTCCATCTGGGCGCGGTCCAGCTGACCTTCGAACCTGGCCCGGCTTTCAGCTTCTCTGATCTGCGCATCGGCCAGGGCAACGGCGACGAAGAGATCCTGCGGGCCAAACGCATCCTGTTCAAACTGGATATTTTGCCCCTGCTGACAGGGAAGATTGCCTTGCGGGACATTCTGCTCGATCACCCCCACCTTCGTCATCGAATCTCATCGTCACCACCATATTCTCCCCCCCAGCCTTTCCGTCCCTTGCTGGATATCGGTGTACTCTCCCAAGGCAGGATACAGTCCTTGACGATCGTACAAGGGCACTTCGAGTTTCTGGATAAGAGGCAGCCTGACCGTCTTGTCTTTTCCGAATTAAAAACTGTGGACTTCCACCTTGACAATCTTGCCTTGGGAAAAACAGGCCAGTTGGCCCTTAAAGCGCAATGGCATCATCAGGAAAACACCGCCGACCTGTCTTTGACGGGGACTATCGACCTGCCCCCAGACCTGGAAGCCTGGCGGGACACCTCTGCCCGGCTTACCCTTAATCTGACTGACGTGGACGCCAAATCAATCACGGATTTTTTGCCAAAGTCCAAGTCCACTCTCACCGCAACCGGGAAAACCTCGCTTTTTCTGGAAAGCCACGGCTCCCTAAGTGAAGGCATGGACTTCAGCTGCCGACTTTGGGGCGATGATTTTTCCCTGCAGGCGCCAACCTTCCGGATCAGCGGCAAAAAACTCTTTCCCCTGGTTTTTTCCGGGCACTGGACTTATGAGGAGGGTATCCATACGGCAAGGGACCTGCAACTTGCCGGAAACAACCTCCTCCTGCAGGGGAAGGCCTCACTGGAGACGACCGCGGGCGATCTGCGACTGCAGACCACCTGGTCCAGCGAACCCATCCCGGCGGCCGTCATCAGGACCTTCCTGCCCGAGGGAGAAAAGGGTTCCGGCTTCGCCAACTGCCTGCAAGCGGGCACCGTGGAAATCTCCGCTCTGAACCTGGTGGGCCAACGGCAGGATGGACAGGGGCAGGACCATGGTATTCATATACAGAATGCCCGACTAAATATCAGGGATGTTCACCTGCGCTTTCGACAGGACCTTGAAGTATCGGGACTTTCCGGCCAGATTGATGTGCAGGATGACGAGGTAGCCCTTGAAGCGGTGGCCAGCATGGGAGGTCACGCCCTTCACCTTGAAGGCACCCTGAGCTCCCCTTTTTCGGTCAACCGCCAGCTCTCCCTGCAGGCGGCGGGAGCCATCGACGCCACCTGGCTCAAGTCTGCCGTCCCCGCTCTACGCGAACATCCCGCCTCCCTGAAAGGCGCCGTCCCCTTTACCGTTTCGGGTCAAGGCCCCTGGCGAGACCTTGCCATAGACGCACACGCAAACCTGGGCGGCCTGGTGGTTGGTTGGCCACGCCTTCTGTCCAAATCGGCGGACTCAGACAGCCAGTTGGCACTTTCCATCCGACGCCAGCCAGCCGAAATCACCTTGGTTCAGGGAAGCCTGTTATTCCCGGACCTGAGGCTGGACCTTGCAGGCGGCATCAAAATGGAAAAGGACCGCCCTTACCACCTGGACATCCACGGAGTGACCCGAAATCTTGCCAAGACCCCCTCCTTCCTGCCCTTTCTCAAGTGGCTCGAACCTCGCGGCAGTGTAGTCTTCGACCTCCGGTTGGCCGGCGACCGCCACAGGATGCAGTTCCAAGGCGGCGAAGCCATCGTTCAGGATGTGGGCGTTCATCTCACGCGGGTCATTCCCGACCTGACAGCTATCAACGGTACGATCCGCCTCTTTCCCGATCATGCCCTCGGACAGAATCTTTCTCTGAAGCTGGGCGAATCACCCCTCAGTGTCGACGCCCGCCTTCAGCGCTTCGACGAATTCCTGCTGCAGGTCGATGTCCGTGGCGAGGCGGTACGCGCCCAGGACATTATCTTCCCTTCCGAAGTGGCCGTTCTGCATGACATTGCCGGGCGCCTGCATTTCGACAAGGAGGGCATGGAGTTCGCCCCCGTTCATGTGCGTCTGGATCAGGGCACCAAAGCCCAGGTCAATGGACGCATCCACTGGAAGGGAGCACCCAGCGTACGGCTGGACATTGTCTCGACAAACGCCCGGATCGACGAGGTTATCGCCCTGTGGCAGGATGGTGTTAAGAAAGAAGGGAGTAAAAAAGAGACAGGGGAAGAGGCGTTAAAAAATCAACAACAGGTGCAATTAGACATTAAAGCCCGCGCCGCCAAAGGTTCCATCGGCAATCTCCGATTTACCGAGGCCGAGGGGGACATCTGGCTCAAAGACAGTGTACTCGGCATATCTCCCATCCGCTTTCGGTCCAAAGATGGCTATGGCATCGGGCAGGTTCTGGTTGACAACAGTCAAGGCTCCCCGTCTCTGCTGCGCATCTCAGGCCATCTGGAAAACTTCGACGCCGCCACCATCTATCAGGAAATGCTCGAACACCGTGGCCTGGTTACCGGCACCATGCGCAGCGACTTTTACCTGGAAGGACGAACGGGCAAAGGATTTTTGGCCTCTTCTCTGGGCGGGATCAATCTGGAAATAAAAGATGGGGTGCTTCGCCAGCTCAAAACCCTGTCGCGGGTTTTTTCACTGATAAATGTCTCGCAAATTTTTTCTCTGCGCCTGCCCGACATGGCCGAGGAAGGCATGCCTTTCAACAAGCTGCGAACCTCCATTTCCCTGGACCAGGGGGTGCTGAGCACGGAGGATCTGTTCATTGACAGCAACGCCATGAATCTTTCGCTCGTCGGCAGCTACCGACTCATAGACGACCAGCTGAACCTGACCCTCGGAATCAAGCCGCTGGGGACAGTCGACAAAATCGTCTCCAGCATACCGTTGGCCGGCTGGCTGCTGACCGGGGAGGACAAAGCCCTGGTCACCGCCCAGTTCAAAGTAGCAGGGAGCGGCAAGGATCCTGAAGTCAGCGCCATCCCCATCACCTCAGTTTCAGACACGGTGCTGGGCATCTTCAAGCGTACCCTCGGCCTGCCCGGCAAACTCATTACCGACCTGGAATCCCTGGGTACGAGCGACATGGAAGCGGGTCAACAGGAAGACAAAAAAACACAGCCGTAAGTCACTCCACCATCACGCCAAGTACTTTTTCCATCTGCTCCAGCGCAAAACGTCCATCGACGGCCTCGATATCGGCCACGAGCTGCCGGGGTACGCGAACCCGGTATCCTCTCATAACTGCATCGGCAGCGGTGTAAAAGATGCAGATATTGGTCACGCAGCCGGTCAGCACCAGTTCCTGCGCCCCCATTTCTGTCAGTACCGCCTCAAGCTCTGTTCCGTAAAAACCCGAGTAGGTCGTCTTTTCCACCACCTCTTCACCCGGTTGCGGGGACAGTTCCGAGACAATCTGGGCCCCCTCGCTGCCGCGCACGGCATGGGGAGGCCAGCCCATACGCTCGAATTCGCGATCGTCGGCGGCGTGAGCATCACAGATAAAAACGACAGGAACACCTCCGGCGCGGGCCTCCTGTACGCGCGCCTGCAACCCGGGCAGAATATGCCGGGCATTGGGAACTTCCAGGGGAGCGCCCGGTCGCACAAAGTCGTTGAGCATGTCGATAACGAGCAAAGCCTGTTTCACACAATCCTCCTTCGCGTTGCAGTCGTGGGAATACGGAACTCTGAAGACAAGTATAGCGGTTTTGCACCAACAAAAAAGGCGGCCCGAAAGCCGCCGTGACAGAATGAGTAAACAGGAGGGTTCAGGGTCGCACCCCGACGTAGACCGTGGCAATGCCGAAGGTGAGGTCGAAATGGCGCAGTTCGGTGAAGCCGGCCTCGGCCATCATCCCCTTGAAGGTTTCCTGATCGGGGAATTCGAGAACGGAATCGGGCAAATATTGGTAGGCGCTGCGTTTGGAGAGCAGGCCGCCGATAAAAGGCAGAACCTGCCGAAAATAAAAGTAGTAAAGAGCCTTGAACAGACGGCTGCGGGGGTTGGAGAATTCGAGAATGACGGCCCGACCACTCGGCTTGAGCACCCGCACCATCTCCTGCAGTCCCGCCAGGCGATCGACCACATTACGGATACCGAAGGCGATGGTAACGCCATCGAAGACGGACGCCGGATGTGGCATGGCCTCACAGGGCGCGTTGACCAGAAAGATGCGGTGGGCAAAGGCGGAAGCGGCGATCTTCTCCTGGCCGACACGAAGCATGCCCTGGGTCAGATCTTCGCCGACGATGCGCACCGAATCGGGAGTGCGGGCGGCGATTTCCAGGGCGACATCCCCCGTTCCCGTCGCCACGTCGAGAACGCGTCCGTTCTCGGGTATCTGCAACTGTCTTACGGCAAAGGCCCGCCAGCGGCGGTCGATACCCAGCGAAAGAAGACGATTGAGGAGATCGTAGCGGGGGGCGATGGTGTCAAACATCTCGCGGATACCGCGCCCTTTGTCAGACAACTTGAACATAAGTTAACCTTCCATTGGCAAGGTTTAGGGGGGAATTTTTAACACAACCCGTCAGGGCCTGTCAGCAAAAAAACCTTTTTACCCAGCGACCACACCGCTATACTGAGCCAACCCATCCTCCAAAATGAACAGGGACCCCATGAACAGTCTCCCCCTCATCGTCACCGCCGGCATCGTCACCCATAAAGGCCGCATTCTCATCACCCGCCGCCCGGGCGGAAGCAAACATGCCGGCATGTGGGAATTTCCTGGCGGCAAACTGGACCCCGGCGAGTCCCCACAGCAAGGCCTGCGTCGGGAACTTATGGAAGAGTTGTCGCTTGAGGTCGAAACAGGTGATATCTACGAGGTGGTGTATCACCTGTATGATTGGGGTCCGGTGCTGATCCTGGCCTATCTGTGCCGGCCCTTGAGCCCTACCGTGCAGAACATTCAGGTCTCGGAGCACCGCTGGGTGCTGCCGGAAGAATTGAACGACTTCAACATACTGCCAGCAGATCGTCCCATTATTGAAAAACTTCAAGCGAAGCCTGCAGGTGCCGCAGGCGAAATCTGATTTCATCCGCGACACCTGCGGGAAGAAAGTCTCAGCCGCAACAGCCATCCCGCCCCCTCCCTAGACCTAGAAATAGAACAATTTTTTCACAAGAGCACCGCTGTAATAAAATCGACCACTAAAAAGGCAGAAGCAGGCAGCCTCCCCTTTTCGCTCCCTTCTATCCTACAGACAGACCATCCTCACAAAAACCGGCATTTCTGGACTTTACCTCCATCCACAACCCACTTCATTTTTCGCATAATTGAAGTTGACACAAATAAAACGGTGTATTATTTTTAACACTAGTACTCAAACATTAACGTCCTATGGGGCGGTGTGAGTCGCCATGGCCGGCCGTTTCCACCACTGGATGTCAAGGAGAAGAACATTGTCTACCAGGGAAAAAGAATCCTACTCCATCCAGTCGGTGGATAATGCCCTGGATGTCCTTGAGGCCCTCTGTGAAGAGGGGGACGAGGTCCGCATCTCGCAGCTCAGTGAAAGACTCGGCATGAATAAAACCAGTGTCTTCCGCCTGCTGGCGACCTTCGAAAACCGTGGTTATGTCGAGCGGGAAAAGGGCTCCGGCAAATACCGTCTGGGCCTTTCCGCCTATGAAATGGGACAAAAGTTTCTGTCACGCATGCACCTGCTGCGCAAGGCCAAGCCCGTGATGGAGCGGCTTGTTCGGCAGGTCAATGAAGCCGTATATCTTGCAGTACCTCGCGACCCTTTTATTCTTCTTTTGGACATGGTCGACACCAGCGCCCAGGTCAAAATTGTCTCGCTTGTCGGCAATCGCTACCCGATTGCGGGCACGGCGGCCGGCAAGGTCATCCTGGCCTTTCGGGCCGAGGATAGTGAGGGTTCCAATGGCTCCCAGGTCAAAAGAGGTCGGGAGGTGCCGCAGCTGATGTCCTCCGAAAAACAGGCTATCCGCAACACCGGCTTATGCCTTGACCAGGGCGGTCTCGGTGAAGGCGTGGTCAGCGCGGCCGTCCCTCTATTCCGGTCGGGCGGCGAGGTGTTAGGGAGCCTCTGCTGCGTCGGTCCCGATTTTCGCATGACCGAAAATCGTCTGCAGGAAGAAATTTTTCCCCATCTCAAGGAAGCCGGTGATATTATCTCCTCCAAGCTCGGCCACCTTGGCCGTTACTTTGACGGCGAGCACGACTGACGCCATCACGTACCAATTTTCCAATCCGAAAAAATCCACAGGTTAGACCAGGAGAACGGCATGACGGCACGACAAAGAGTGACGGTCAATTTCTTTCGCCCTGTGCACCGGAGTATGCGAAGGGAAACGGCCGTTGCCAAAACCATCCTTCTGCTCTGGGCCCTTTTGAGTTTCGGCGTTCCCCTCGTTATCTGGCTCGCCGGGCTGGGCGATCCCAGGGGTCTGGGCGAGTCGTTCTTTACCCGCTCACGATTTCTGGGTTTCCCCCTGCACTACTGGCTGGTGGCCCAGGGCTGCACCATCGGCTATGTACTTTTGTGCAAGCTCTACTGCTTTCTCTGGGAACGCCACGTGGCCCAGCAGCGGATCGCCCCACCAGCGCTGAGGAGAAACTGACATGTCGCGGCTCCTTTCCCACACAGCGGCCGCCCTGACTATCCTGCTGGCCACCGCCCTGCCCGCCTTCGCGGTCGGCGAAGAGATTTACCAGGTGGAACCGGGCTTCAAGATGATCCCGGCGGTCATTCTGCTCATCCTGCTCGCTGTCTATATCGGCGTCGGCTTTCTCTCCAAGGTATCCGAGACCTCCGGCTACTGGGTGGCCGGGCGGGGAATTGGCAAAATCGGCAACGGCGCCGCCATCGCCTCGGACTGGATGTCAGCGGCCTCCTTCATGGGCGTAGCCGGTCTGCTCTACCTGAAAGGCTGGTTCGGGCTGGGCTACATTCTCGGCTGGACCGGCGGCTACGTGCTGCTGCTTACCCTGCTGGCAGCGCAAATCCGCCGCTTCGGCAAGTACACCATCCCTGAGTTTCTCGGGGATCGTTACGACAGCCACGCCGTCCGCCTCATCTCGGCGGCCGTGACCGTTATCATCGCCATCACCTACGCCACCGCTCAGTTCAAGGGCATCGGCCTCATCTGCGGCTGGATTTTCGGCATCGACTACACGGCCAGCGTCCTTCTCGCTGCCGGTGTCGTCCTCACCTACATGCTCATCTCCGGCATGCGGGGGGTCACCCGCAATCAGCAGATTCAGTATGTCGTTCTCATCTCCGCCTTCCTGATTCCGCTCTGGCTTCTCATCAAAAAGGCCGGCGGCATCGGCTGGCTGCCACAGCTTGAGTACGGCGCCATCCTCTCCGGCCTCATGGACGGCAAGGTCGCTTCCGGACAGCTTTCGGCGGAAGCCCTGGATCAACTCCGGAAAGACTTTCTTCCCTGGGGCATGGGGAATATCTACCAGTTCATCGCCCTCGCTTTTACCCTCATGGTCGGCACCGCCGGACTCCCCCACATCATGATCCGCTTCTACACGGTCAAGAACGAGGATATCGCCCGCAAGTCGGTGCTGTGGGGACTCTTCTTCATCGGCCTGCTCTACTGGTCCTCCCCCGTCTACGCCGCCATGGGTAAATTCTGGAACCCTCTGGGCGGCAAAGCGGTGGCGGATGTCATCATTCTTTCCGCCCCCGAACGAGCCGGCCTTGGCATTCCCTTTATCGGCTATCTGGCCGGAGGAGCCATGGCCGCCGGTCTCTCCACCGTCGCCGGTCTGCTGGTCGCCGGCGCCTCGGCGATAGCCCACGACTGGTATGCCACTGTCTTCAAGCCCGACTGCACCGACCGGGAGGCGCTGCACGTCGGCCGCATCTTCACGGTCATCATCTGTGCCATCGTGGTCATCGCCGCCCTCAACCCGCCGGCCCTCATCGCCCAGATCGTCGCCATGGCCTTCGCCATTGCCGGCAACACCATCTTCCCGGCCGCTGTCCTCGCCGTCTGGTACGGCAAGGCCAACAAATACGGCGCCCTGGCCGGCATCATTTTCGGCCTCACCCTGACCCTCACGGCCATGGCCGGCTGGATTGCCGGCATTCCCCTGTTCGGTCCCGAAGGGCTGCTGCCGGCCACCTCGTCGTCTCTCATCGTCTGCCCCCTGGCCTTTCTCATCAATATTCTCGTTTCCAACCTCACGGATGAACGGGTCAGCGATGAGTCTGCCACGCGCATGGACAATATTCTGCGCAAGTTGCACAACCTGCCAGGTTATGTGGATGAGGATGAAAGGGATGTCTCCTCCGCGACAAAGACCCCCTAAAGGGGTTGCCATTTAAACGATTCCGGACCATAATGAAACACCATTTCAAATTACAGGGCCGCCCCCAAGGTGGCCCTGTGGCCATTCGCAACTGCTGTGTATCCCTTGACCCCGGAATTCTGCATGAGTCTCATCAGACATCTCAAAGACACCGAGCCCTTCAATCACCTGCCCGATGAAATTTTTCAGGAGATAAGCAGCGCTGCCGTCGTGCGAAAATATCCGGCCAACTATCACATCTTTCATCAGAACGATCCGCCGACGGGCTACCTCTATGTTATCAAGACGGGGCTGATCGAGATTGTCGTCACCACCCC
Source organism: Desulfuromonas sp. AOP6 (assembly GCF_009731355.2). GTDB lineage: Bacteria > Desulfobacterota > Desulfuromonadia > Desulfuromonadales > SZUA-540 > SZUA-540. Next base: position 985,662 of record NZ_AP022810.1, on the reverse strand, counting down.
CGGCGGTTCGGATATGGTGGTGGACTACCGCAAGGAAGGGACCTTTTTCGGCGGCACCCCCATCTTTACCGGCGAGCCCTATACGGGTGGCGCCCGTACCGTCAAGGGGACGGAATGCTACCTCATCCCTCAGGATATTCTCAAACGGGCCGAGAAAGACCATCCTCAGTTGAGCGCCTACTTCGCCCGCATTGTCCATTCGCGCGTGCGCCAACTCTACTCGGAGATGGTCACCGACTACACCCAGAAGGCCATGACCCAGGTCGAAGCCTATCCCTTTAAAAAACGGCTGTCGGAGATCATGGTGACGACAGTAGTGACTTGCGAGGCCGATGAAACAGCCCAGCAAGTGGCCCGTCGACTGATGGAGAAGAAGATCAGCTCCGTCCTCGTTCTCGACGAAAAGAGCCGGCCCTGCGGCATCATCACCGAAAAAGACCTGGTGTATAAGGTCATCGCTCCTGAGCACACCAACGGCCAGATCTTGCGCGCCCGCGACATCATGACCGCCCACCCCTACACTATGGCGCCCGATACCTACATGTACGAAGCCATGGCCTATATGACCGGCCACCGCATCAAACATCTGCCCGTGGTCGATCGCGGCGAGATGGTGGGCATCGTCACCTTGCGCGACCTGCTGCGCTATCGCAGCCAAAAAGCCATGGTACTGGTCGGCAATATCAGGGACGAATCAACCCTGGCAGGGCTGGCTGCCATCCGCCGGGAAATCGTCACCGTGGCCCGCGGCCTGCTGTCGGAGACGCGCAGTACCCCGGAGGTCATGGAGATCATCTCCTACATTCATCATGGCATCATCCGGCGCGCATACGAAATATGCCTGGACCAGCACCTGGCCGAAGGGAACATTCTCCCCGACATCCGCTACTGCTTTCTCATTATGGGCAGCGGCGGCCGCCGTGAGATGCTGCTCGGCCCGGATCAGGACCACGGTTTTATCTTCGAAAATGTCTCCGATGAACGTCTGCCGGAGATTGAGGGATTTTTCGCCCCCCTGGCCGAAAAGATCGTCCAGGCTCTGGCCCAGATCGGCTACCCGCTGTGCAGCGGCAAGGTCATGGTCAACAACCCGGCCTGGCGCGGCCGCCTGCAGGATTGGGAGGAGCGCATTGCCGACTGGGTACATGACCCCGAACCGCAGAAAGTGCGTTATTCTTCTATCTTTTTCGACTTTTCTCCCCTGGTGGGCGACCCGACCCTGGCTCAGGATCTGCGGGATACGGTGCACCATCTCATCCGGGAATTCCCAGGCTTTCTCTATCACGTCATGTCACTGGATCTGCGCTACAAGGTGCCGGTGGGACTGCTGGGGAGGTTCATCGTCGACAAAAGCGGCGAGCACGAAGGGGAACTTTCCCTCAAGCAGGGCGGCATTGTCTATATCGTCGACTGCATCCGCATGTTCACCCTGGAGAAGGAAATCAACCGCATTACCACCCTTGACCGCCTCAAGGCCCTGGTGGAAAATCACGTCTTTTCCGCCGAGACGGCCGAACACATCCGGGCCGCCTTTGAGGCCCTCATCTTCCTGCGTCTTCGCCATGAGATCGCCATGGTGGAGCAAGGACGGCCGCCGAGCCACCACCTCGACCCCTACGCCCTGGCCAAAAACGAGCAGGACCTGCTCAAGGAGTCCTTCAACGCCGTCAGCAAACTACAGGACGCCACCAAACGCCACTTCGCCAAGACGCCCTTTTAGTACGATCGAGCCTGACCCAAATAAAAAGGCCCGCCGACAAGCAGGCCTTTTCTGTATCAATCGACAGCAGGCAAGAGACTAAACCTGGTCCCCCTGCCCCGCACTTAAGCGCTCCTCGTCATAGAGCAGACGCTCCACATCGAGCAGAATCTTCACATCTTCTTCCATCTTGCCCATACCTTTGAAAAAACGGCTACTCTTCCCACGGTTGGTTCGCGGCGGCGGCTCGATCTGATCACTGGCAATGTTGGCCACCTCGCTCACTTCATCCACGACCAGTCCCACAGCCGTCTCGTTATACTGAACGACAATAATGCAGGTTCGATCATCGTATGCCCGGGCGGGCAATTTGAAGCGGGCCCGCACGTCCATCACGGGGATGACCTTGCCGCGCAGATTGATCACGCCCTTGATGTAGTCGGGCATGTCAGGCACATCGGTGATCTTCTGCACACCGATGATCTCCGTGACATAGCGAATTTCAATCCCGTAGTCCTCTTTACCCAGATGAAAGGTGAGAAACTTGTTCTCCATGGTGTCCTCTTCCCCGGTGGCGTCAGCCTCGAGAAAGTTGTGTCCCCTTGCATTTTCCGTCATGAAGCAAATCTCCTAAATGAAAAGAGAAGGTCAGTGATCCTCTAAAAAAAACATGTAAAGCCTGGAGGGTATTTCAGGCGCCGGCTTTCTCTTTATAACGACCATTGACCCGGTAAACAAAGGCCAGAATTTCAGCCACCGCCTGATAAAGGTCCTCGGGTATCTCCTCACCGACCGGAATACGAGCCAGAACCTCCAGCAGATCGGCATCTTCCCGTACCGGCAGGCCAGCTTCTTTGGCCGATTGCAGGATACGCTCAGCAATCTCACCGCGACCGCTGGCGACAACACGCGGTGCCGCCGTTTTTTCCCGGTCATACTGCAGCGCCACAGCTTTTTTCATCGGCTTGCTCTCACTCATAACTTACACCCTGGCGTCGAGAAGCCCGTCGCGCTCTGGCATGGCTGTTTCCGCCAGCACTCTGGCCGGCTCCTGAGCGCCGTCGGTGAAGCTGACCCCCTGCAGCGGCAAAGAGGCGAGCCCCTCGTTCAATTCATCGGAGAAAGACCCCACAAAATCGGCTATCGCCTGTGACTCGCAATAAAAACGCAGAAAAACTCCCTTGCCGTCATGCAACAGACGAATCTGTAAATTACCGAGCCCTTCCAGGCGCAGATGCAGGGAGAGCAAATGAGATATTTCCGCTTCTCCGTCGCTTTCGGACTCGTTCTTTTGCGCAAAGACAAAACCCTGCTCCAGAAACGGCAGTAGCAGGGGGAAAAAGAGCATCCCATCCTGCTCCAGGCGAACGCGGCAGAGTTGATAGAGTTCAAGGCCTTTCAGCTGTTTTTCCATCATGGCCGCGGTCGCACTGTCCTCGGCCAGTAAACCGGCGACCTGCAGCAGCGCCCCTTTAAGACCGGCCAGAGCCTTGGCGCCATCCCCTTTGGCCAAGAGGGCTTCGGCATCAAGCCCCAAAAGACGTATCAACTCAGCCAGGCCTTCGCCCTTGAGCTGCCCTGGCGGCAGGCGCATCAGTTCTACAACCCTCGCCAGGACCGCCTGCGCCTGCTCGGGCAAACCCTTGCCACTAAAAGACCCGGCCAGCAAACGACCGAGGAGAGGTAACATTTCCGGCTTTTCCGCCAGCAGGTGCAGGGATCGCAGCAAGCGGCTGGCGAGCTTGTCTTCCACGATCTGCAGAATCAGTTGTGGAGAAGTCTCCACCACCATCAGGTTGAGTTTCTGCCCCTTCTGCAGGGGAACCTTTGTTTCGGCCAGCACCTGCTGATGGCCAAGATCGAGCAGTGCCCGGTCCGCGCCGCCCTCGGCCACCGTCGCCCGCACCATCTGGTTGGGATGCAGATCGTACTGCCGTTGTTCATGCAGACTGCTGGTGGAAACCACTGGCTGCACAGCAAAAGGGACTGGAGACGTGGGCGGGATAATATTCATAATGAGTTTATCGGCTCCACATAGCGAAATCTTTAATAAAAAATGAGGCTAAATTTTACCTGAAATCAGCCGATAAGTAAGATACAGGAACTTCTAACATCTACAGGGTATTCACATGCACAGTTCAGCTCTTATTGTCGCTCCATCATCTCCCAGACGCCAGGCTCTGGCAGACGTTCTCAGCGCTACCGGACTTTTTGCAGACGTCCGCATGACAGCCGATGGACCAACAGCTCTGGAGTCTACGAGTCTGCGACAGGTCGCCATGATCTTCTGCCAACAGCAGGGGCTCACGGCAGACAGTCTGGGTTGGCTGAAATCCTTGAAAAAAAGAGAAGAGTTGAGCGATATCCCGGTTGTTGTCCTGATGGAAAAGGGAGGAGCCAAGGAACGGGTTCTTGCTCTCGACCTCGGCGCCTGTGACTGCCTGCCCACCGATATCTGCGACCAGGAAATGGCCGCGCGTATCCGGTCCCACCTGCGCCAGAAGGAAAGGATGGATCACCTTCGCCAGGTCAAAAGCGATCTGGCCCGCCTGGCGCTGACGGACTCCCTGACCCATCTGTACAATCGCGCCTTTTTTGACGTTACCCTCGAAGCTGAACTTGCCCGCAGCGTACGGACCGGCAAACCCTTCTCTCTCATGCTCCTCGACCTGGACCACTTCAAAAAGGTCAACGACACCTATGGCCATCCTCAAGGCGACAGGGTTCTGCAGGAAGTGGCCAAGTGCCTCGGGCGCACAGTCCGTCGTACCGACACACCCTGCCGTTACGGCGGCGAAGAGTTTGCTCTTATTCTGCCTGAAACCAACGCTCCCCAAGCCTTCACGCTCGCCAGTCGTATACACAAAAGCCTGCAGGCCGTCAGTGCTGGGTTCAGCCTGCATGGCCACCCCATCACCATCAGCATAGGCCTGACCTGCATTGTTGGCGATGCAGCCATCTCACCGCAGGATATGGTTGAACAGGCGGACTGCGCCCTCTATGCCGCCAAACGCAAGGGCCGCAACCGCACCGAGATGTTCACCCCCGAAGATGCCTTCCTCGATTTTCTTCCCCCCCACGCCTCCTCAGCGGGAGAATATGCCTTCGCCTGAGAGGATGCAGTCTTTTTGCCACGAATAAGAGCCAATGGACACGAATGAAGGTCTTGAGATCCGATTTAGGATTTACCCCAAGCCTTCATTTGCCCTTATCTGCCTTTATTCGTGGCTAAATATTTTTAAAAACCAGGGGTCGCGGCCCCTGACGCCGCCCAACCCTTTTTTCGCCCAAAGGGTTGGACCCAAAGGGCGCCCCCGGTTCACTCGCCTGCTGGCGCAGGTTCCCTTCGACGGACAGATGTTTCGGGGCCGTTCACATGCGCTGCGCTTAAGTTCACGGCTTTTCCCGAAACCTCCGCCCCTCGAAGGCGAGTTCTCAGGGGGGGGGGCTTTCTGCTTCTCACCCCGTGTGACGAAGCCGGAGCGTAGCCGAGCGGCCGGGAAGAGGCAGGCAAATGTTTGAGCGCAGCGAGTTTTTGCCTGCCCCCGGTCGGGCGGCGGAGCGCAGGGAACCCGCAGGGCAAGGAGCCGGGCGTCCTTCTTTTGCTTCCTTTTCTTGGACGAGCAAGAAAAGGAAGGCGTCATGGCGGGGCGCAACCCGCCGGTCTTAATGGTTTTCCCACATTTCACAAATTAAAAAAGCCCCCACCATGACGGCAGAGGCCCTAACAAACATATTACGAATAAATCGCTAAACCGTCCCCACCACCTGCACCTTCAAGCGCAACTGACGCCGCTGTTCGGCCAGACAAAACGAGACGATTTTATCCCTTTCGTCGTTCTCAATATCCTCAAACTGCACCCCCATCTGCGAACGGCCACTGAAAGTGCGGATCACCCGCATGACCCGCCCGATACAGGTGATATTATTATGAGGTTCGGTCATCTCAATCTCCAGGCGCAGACGCGTTCTCACGGGCAAACACTCTTTGACCGCGATACGCACACCGCCACCACTGACATCAATGGTCTCACCCATGGCAGTATCGCCGTTGGGGGCCCCTTTTTCGGTAACCGGCCAATATTTCACAACAAATGCGGCATCGACCCGAAACCACTCGCGTTTTTGTTCATGACTGATCGATTCGGTCGCCATCAGCAACAGCTTCTCATCACTGACAACCTGCTCAATCGAACAGTTCAACGAAAAGGTGCCATCACCGGTGTCCAGGGAAATCAGGGCTTTTTGGGCAGGTTCTATGTCAGCAACGGGGAGTTGATCGGGGACGAAACTCACCTCGACCAAAGTATCTTTCACGACCTTGGCCACACCGTCCAGTCGTTTCTTGTCCCCGTTTTTCAAGGGGACGAAAACACGCACGACCTTGGACTCTTGCAAGTGAGTAAGCAGTGTTAGGGAGGACACAGATTGATCCTTGGTGGAAACATCTTGAGAGGAGAATCAGCAGGAGTCCTTAAGAACACTGCCTTTATGGTCACGATCACCATGGTAACCCGACATGGCCGTCATCCCCCCTCGCAACTGTCCGATTTCGGCCGAAATGACGGACATCATGCCACGGATCTTTTCAGAAATCAACCGGTTCTGCGCCTCGATGCGCTGCATAAGCTCCTGGCGCTGCAGGAGCCATTGACGACTTATTGTGGGCGATTCTTCTAGCAGGGCTGTCTCGACACTTTTGTCGCAATTTTTAATTTCGACGAGCAGGTCCTTTAGTCGACGAGAATACACATCAATGGCTTCAGGACCAGATTGAATGTCCATGACCAGGATTTCTTCATTCAAAGCAAAGAGTTCCTGGTAGCCGGTCAACGACTGACGCAACAACAGTTCCATATGGCCCTCTCTGTCCTGACGGCTTTGCACTTCAATCCACATCTCACACGGCGGCGGCTTCAGCCCCGATTGAGACCAGTTCGTCAAGCAAGGTACGAATCTGCGGCTGGTCACCATGGAGAGAAAGGGATTTCTCAAAAGCCTTCTGCACTTCGGCGGCATTGCCCAGTTCAAGCCAGCACAGCGCCAGAGCATTCCAGCGGGCAGGATTATCCTGTTCGATTTTGACTGCCTCCTGCCGAAAGAACAGTTCACGACGATGATTTTTCATCTGCTTGTACAGTTCAGAGAGGTTATCGACGGCATTGAGATAGTCACAGTCCTGAGCATAAGCCCTGAGAAGATTCTCTTCCGCCTTGTCCAGCACTCCCTGTTCGAAAAAAACGCACCCCAGATTGTTGTGCGCCTCTTTTCGGCGTGGATTCAAATCCAACACCTCTCGAAACATCTGTACGGCCAGATCGAGGGATCCTTTCGCAAAAAAGGTCTCTCCTTTTTCAAGCAACCTGTCTTCCATGCTCATCGCGTTGGTCATTGTCTTCTCCCCCGGTTTTGCGACTACAGCGACACCGCCAGGGTTCGCCCTTCGCTTATACTTTTCTGGGAGGATGCCGTGACATTTTTATCGGCCATTTTTTCCTTGCGATAAATTTCCACGGCTTCGGCCCAGGTTTCCCTCAACTCGGTCAAAAGCTTATGAACGATCTGCAGATGACCGGGATCATTGCTGATATTTCCCTTGATCAGCTCTCGGTTCATATAGTCGTACAAGGCATAAAGGTTATGGGCGATTTCGCCGCCTACTTCAAAGTCAAGGGTGGCGGAAAACTCACTGATAATGGCCATGGCTTTGTTGATCATCTGCGTTTTTTTACTGAAATTTTTGTCCAGCATGGCCTCTTCGGCCTGCCGGACAAAACGGATAGCTCCATCGTAGAGCATAAGCAGGATCTGCTCTCGTGAAGCCGTAGAAACCTGGGTGTTTTGATATTGGTTAAAATAAGCATTCATGATCAACTCCACACTAGATTCAGGCGTTCAAGGCGTTTAATTGCTGCGAGAGATAAGCACTTTGGGAGTTCATGGAAGAGACGAGGTCTTCCAGGGCGCTGTATTGAGCCCGAAGGTTTTTCTCTTTCTGTTCCATGCGACCCTCAAGCCTCAGGAGATTGAGATCGATTCGACGAAGGCTGCTGTCGGTGCTCTCCTTGCGACTGGCCAAAATGCCATCCAGACTGTCGGTGATGCTATCCAGATAGCCTTTAAACAGAGTGCTGACTCCATCAATCCCCGACTCACCCGCCAGCAATTTGGCGACACCGTCAAGATCGTTTTCAATGGCTTCGGTCAACGTGGTATCGTTCACCGTCAGGGTACCGTCACGTTCCGTCTTCAGACCCAGCTGTGACAACATGGTATAGCTACCGGAAACGCCTACGGGTGCGGTGAGCATGTTCTGAAGGTTGCGCTTGACGCTGCGAAAGCTGGAATCTTTGCCCCAATCGGCTTCAGACTGTTTGGCGATAAACTCAAACACTTCATTGTAGGCCTTGACGAAATCGTTGATCTTTGTCTTGACCGCCTCCTTATCAACAGCGATGTTGAGACTGGTCTTTTCCCCAAGCGCATTGGCCTTGGTCAGATCTAGCGTGATCCCGGGAATGGCCTCATCAAAAGTATTCGTGTTGCTTTTGATCTGAATATTATCGACGAGAATGGAGGCCTGCATGGCCACCTGAACGTTGCTGAAAGCAGGAGCAGCATACGCACCCGCGCTTGTCTCGTTCCCACTGACCGTAAAGCTTGTAGAGGCATCGTCCCCTGTCAGAACCATGCGGTACCCGGTAACCCCGTCGTTGATGATCGAGGCTGAAACACCCGTCGGCGTATCGCCGGTATTGGCCAGGTTAATCTTGTCAATCAAGCTGCTGAGCGAATCGCCGTCATAGGCGATATCAACACCATTGATGGTAATCGTCCCCTGCCCGAAAGACGCTTCTGAAGAACTGGCGTAACCGCCACTGACGTCTTTTTGCAGCTGAGCCAGGTTCTGAACTTCGATCTGGTAATTGCCGGGAAGTGCCGTGCCGGAGGTCGACACACCGAAGAATTCATCGGATCCGGCTTTTGCGGTATAGGAACGGACCTCATCCTGGGTATCAAGAGCCTCGAACTTACCCTGCAACTTGGACAGAATACCATCAAAACTCTTGAAGGCATCCAAGCGGCTCTTGAGGTAACTCTGTTCCCGCTCCAGACGATCAATGGGTCTCCGCTCGATCTCCATCAACGCATCGATAATGGCGTTGGTATCCAGGCCTGTAGCCAATCCGCCGAATGTTATGGACATACCTACCTCCGCCTCTGCTTAACTTGCCGAATCGACCAGGTTGCCGCGCAGGGTCTTCAGGTGTTTAACGTTTCCAAGAATTTCTTCGGGCGGGATCTGCCGGATCATTTCACCGGTAGTCGGGTCTACGAGTCGGATGATCAGTTTCTGGGTCGCATCATCCATTTCAAAACGCACGCTGTAAGCCCCGTCCTGAGTCAGTTCCTTGATCTTGGTCAGAACTTGTTCGGGCGGTACTTTCTGTTTGTCCCCCGATGACGAGGAGGAATCCTGAGGGTTCTGCCGCTCGATCTTCTCAACTTCAGCGGCCTCCCTCTCCTTGAATTGGGACATCCCTTGAACTGCGACAGATTCAACTTTCATGGTCCTCTCCTCCTACCAACGGGAAAAATGGGGGCCGGTAAACCGGCCCCCGATCTCACATGTGGTTCTCCCGATTAACCGAGAAGAGAAAGAGCCAGCTGAGGGGTCTGGTTGGCCTGAGCCAGGATCGAAACCCCTGCCTGCTGCAGGATGTTGTACTTGGTCATTGTGGACGTTTCGGCCGCGATGTCCGCATCCAGGATGCGGGAGCGGGCAGCGGAGACGTTTTCAGAAACATTCTGCAGGTTGGCGATGGTAGACTCGAAACGGTTCTGCACGGCACCCAGGTCGCCACGGATGGTGTCGACAGTAGAGATAGCCGAATCGATGGCAGCAATAGATGCGCTGGCGCCTGAAGCAGTGTCAACACCAATAGCTGCGTCAGTAACACTGAGAGCCGTAGCGGTAGCACCAGCAATTCCCACAGAAATGGTCTGACCCGAATCTGCACCGACCTGGAAAGCCTGGGCGGTAAAAGTACCGTCGAGGAGTTTGGTGCCGTTGAACTCGGTGTCAGTGGCGATACGGTCAATTTCAGAAATCAACTGCTTGAATTCGGCATCCAGAGAAGCGCGGTCAGTCGTAGAGTTGGTGGCGTTGGCTGACTGAACAGACAGTTCACGCATGCGCTGCAGAATGTTGGTGGTCTCAGAGAGAGCGCCTTCAGCAGTCTGCGCCAGAGAGATACCGTCGTTAGCGTTACGGGCAGCCTGATTGAGTCCGCGGATCTGGGCGGTCATGCGGTCGGAAATGGCCAGACCGGCGGCGTCATCCTTGGCGCTGTTGATACGCAGGCCCGAGGAGAGGCGCTGCATGGCGGTGCTCATGCCTTTTGAAGTGGAGTTCAGATTGCGTTGAGCGTTGAGAGAACCGATATTGCTGTTGATTACGAGTGCCATAACATTATCCTCCGTGATGTGTGTGTTTGCGGGCGTCCTTGCCCTTTTGCTTACGGTGATTACTGCCTTTTTTCAACCGAAAGAGCGCGATTGGTCACTAATAAACCTCACCTCCTTTTGCAGATTTCTTTCGGCTTGAAACTCTTATCGGATCTTTTGTCGAAAGGCTTTAGAGAAAAATGAAAGGGATTTTGTTTTTTTATCCCTGATGTTCCACACAATATTTTATCCAGACATCACGAAACAGATTTTCCAGGGTTTCGTTATATGTTAGGGAGTTACCCCAGGATGAATTCAAAATTTCACTGCGGATATTTTTGCGAAAGTTCTCAAGAACTCCTGGGTTGCCACTCAGGTCCACAGCTGTCTTTACATAGTCAGAAACATTGCAGGCAACGAACCTTTCAAGGCCCAGCCCGCCTAGAATAGAAAGACCCATTCTAGATATCCCCCGTTCACCAGCCATGGAAACGACAGGCACTCCCATCCAGAGGGTATGACAGGTGGTCGTATGCCCATTCCAAGGGAAGCTGTCCAAGGCGATATCCACTTGAGTCACTAATTTCAAATGCTCTGAAATAGAAGTATTCCCCTTCGCCAGAATCCGATCGCCGGCGACGCCTCTGCTTTCAAAGAACCGTTTCAGCTCTAAAACCTTGCCCTTGTCCGTCAGAGGCTTAGCCTGAAATACCAGACGGGATTCGGGAACACCCTGCATAATTTCAGACCAGATCCCGAGGAGATTTTCTGAAATTTTTGAAAAATTGTTAAAACTGCCAAAGGTGACGTAGCCATTTTGCCTACAAGGAAGCGGGCCTATATCCGGCGCGGGGGACGGCGGCGCATAGCAGAAAAAATTTCCAGGCAGGCGCAGCAATTTCTCGGCATGGAAACACTCCGTCAGCCCGACAGGATCACACCAGGAGTCGGTAATCCGGTAATCCATGGCATCCATGCCGGTCCCATCAGGGTTCCCCAGAAAGGTGATTTGTACTGGGGCCGCCTTATGGGCAAATACCAGGAGCCGGTTGTCGCCAGAATGTCCAGCAAGGTCAACCAGAATATCGATCCGATCGTCACGAATCCATTGGGCCACCTCTTCATCAGGGACCCCGCAGATGTCCCGCCAACCTGTTGCCCACTCTTTCATTTTTTCGGTCTGTTGATCCGGACGGGAAACATTGGAGTAACAGAACACTTCAAAGTGACTGCGGTCAAAACCGGAAAGGATGGGAGTGATAAAGAAGCAGACCGGGTGGAAGCGGAAATCTGGCGAGACATAGCCAATCCTGAGCTTTTTGTCCCGCGTCAGTTCGGTTTCAGGCCTCACCGATTTCTGGAGCACGGGCAAGGCATGGCGTTCGTTCCATCGACGTTGCTCGGCATAGATTTCATCACGACTCAGGGCTTCCTGATAATTCATGAGAAACAACAGATTGGAGTGAATCAGGGGCTTTTCAGGGGCCAGGGCAACAGCCTCTCTGGCCTGCTCATACGCTTCCTGGAACCTCCCCAGGGACTGAAGCAGCCCGGCCAGGTTTGTCCGTGGCCCATCATCGTCGGGAGTAATCTCGATAGCTTTATGGAAATGGGACAGGGCCTCCTCGGCCATGCCCATATCCATGAGAACAACGCCCATGAGATTGTGCCCAGGCGAATAATCAGGGGCAAGACTCAGGGCTTCTTCCAGATAGACAATAGCCTGCCCAGGGCGGTTGACAGCCCGGTAGGCAACCGCCAGGGCATAACAGAGCTGCGCAGGTTTATCCGAAGACGTGAGAGCCGTCTGGTAAATCGTGACGGCCTCTTTCGCTCTACCCTGCTCAACAAGAAGACGGCCTAAATTGATGCTCGCATCATGCATCCCGGCCGAATGTTGCAAGGCTTGCTTAAAAGCATTTTCCGCCTCTGCCCTGCGGCCGCGTTTCGCATAAAGCAAGCCGAGATTGTTCCAGGCTTCCGCCAACGAAGGCTCTGCCGCAAGAGCCTCCTTATAGGAATGCAAGGCGTCTTCGTCCCTGCCTGCCCCCTGATAGATATAGCCAAGAGCATACCAGAGCTTGGCCTGATTACCTCCCCTGTTCACCTCACCCGACAGCAGAGAGATGGCCTGGGTCACGGCGCCCTGACCGAAGAGGTCCATGGCTTTGCTCACCAGCACGGCATCTGAACTCTCTTTTCTGGGAGTCTTGATCTGCCTATTTTTTCTTCCCATAAGTCATCACCCTTTTAAACCGCCGCTCACCCGACCCGATAGCGTCACCATTAAAAGCAACGCCCTCTTTTCAAAAAGAATAGAGGGCGTCGGAAATGGATTCAAAGAAAAAAAATTAAGCCACTTCCGGCAAAGGGTGCTTTGTCGTATAGGACGTTTTTTCGAGGATGACCTGCATCGCCCGATTGCTGGCAGGAGCGAAAAGGATCGGGGCCATCAGGTTGAGGGTTACCTTTCCTCCCGCATGAACAGTCACGACCGACAGCACATAACAGTCATCTTTTTCGCTGATCCCGAGAAAGCTGCGCTCTGTCTCATCGGGAGCCACCCGGTAATCGAGAAAGAAGTTGGTCGGTTCGGTCAGCACAAAGGCAATCTGGGGGTCGTCGATGCTCTGAATCCAGAACAGCGGGCCGTCTTTGATATTGGGCATGACGATGAATTCCCGCAGGCCCTCAAAACCGATGAGGCCCTTAGGAAATTGCAGGGTATTCCGGGGATCGTATTCGACTTCGCCGAAACGCGTCATGATTTTATTCATCACCGATCCTCCTTGGCAAGGCTGGCCGTCAAAAGAGAGTTCAGATCGGCAAGGTTCCATTGGGTGGCCTCCTTGTTTTCCGCGCAGATGCGGTCGTAGACCTCCTGCCGGTATATTTTCATATCCTGGGGGGCGTCGATACCAATGCGTATGCCGCCACCCTTGATCTCAACAATGGTGAGTTTGATGTTGTCGCCGATGACAATACCTTCACCGGCTTTTCGAGTCAGAACCAACATGGCGCCCTCCCTGGCTGATGTGTCCCCTTCTCCAAGGGGATTGTTAGAAATAATCGAGGATGGACAGCTGCGAGACCCTGGCACTGACCTGCATGGCGGCTTTCAGGGCGTTTTCCTCCATGGTCATATTGCTGATGGCTTCGACCAGATCAATATCCTCATAACGGGACCGTATTTCTTCCATATCGATATTGAGTGTTTCCATATGGACACGAGCGGTGTCAAGACGCTGCCCGACCGCCCCCAGCAGGCCGTGCAATTTACGGACCTGATTGGCACCCTCTTCAACATTGTCGATTTCGACATTGACGGCGTCCGGGTCGTTGGCCCGCAACCCCTCTTCAATGCGGGCGAGCACAGAAAAAATATCGATACCAACCTGCTCGGCTACGCCGTCGCCATCCGTATCCTCCTGGCCCATAAAAAGCTCGGATCCCGGAATGGAGGTCTCGACCAGAGCGCCAGGGCCTATTTCCAGTGTAACGGCCCGGGAATCACCCGCATAGATAACGGGCGCGGAAGAGGTGCCCGGATAGGCAGGATTGGCGAGAAAGGGCTTGGTATTGTCGGCATAGCCGGCAAAAAGGTACTTGCCGTCGACCTTGGCGTTGGCGGCGTCAAGCAGTTCCTCTCGGCGCAAAGCGATTTCATTGGCCAGCAGGGCGCGGTCTTCCGGGGTATAGGTAGCATTGCCGGCCTGAATCACCAGCTCTTTTACGCGGGTGAGGACATTTTCCACGTTGAAAAGATAGGCTTCGGAGTTGTCCAGACGATCCTGCGCCGTATCCATGGTCCGCACGTAGCGATCGGAGGCGCTGATCTGGCTGCGGGCATTCAGGATGGGGCGAATCGCCGTCGGATCATCAGAAGGACGGGATACCTGCTTGCCCGTCGCTGTTTTGATGCGCCAGTCATTCAGGCGGGTGCTGCCGCGGGTCAGATTCTGCAACAGCGTACGATAGGTTGTCGCGTTGGTTGTTTTCATCGACTACCTCTTCAGATTGATCACGGTATCCATCATCTCATCGACGGTGGTCAAAAATTTGGCTGCCGCCTCAAAGCCCGATTGGTACTTGACCAGACTCAACATCTCTTCTTCAATCGAAACTCCCGATTTGGAGTCACGCAGGTTCTGCAGTTGGATCAGAGCATCGTCGGCGCCATCCCGCTGAAGATTGTTCTGGTTGATCGTTATCCCGACCTTCCCGGCGATTTTACTGTAAAACCCATTGAAGCTGTCCGCGCCGTCAATTACAGGCGCCTGGTGAAGGGTCGCCATGTCCAGCGCGTTGGTGTTGTCTCCCGACAGGCCGCTCTTACCGGCAGCGACCAGCCCCGTATTGTTAACCACAGCCGCACTAACCTGCATGACAGCAGCGGCGCCGGCTCCAAAGGTCGCTGGCGGAACCGGCAGAGGCGCCGCCTCGAAAAACAGACCAGCCGGATTGCCGTCACGATCAACGCCTGCCTGATGGACCGCATTGACGCTTTCAACCAGGTTATAGGCCAGCTTGTCAAAATCCGCGAGAAGGTCTGGAATAATTTCATCCCGCACACTCAGAAGCCCTTTGATCTCGCCCCCTACATCTCTGAGTCCCAGGGGGATATCAGAGGCCTTGGTCTTCAGGGAAATCTCGATTTTACCATCGACCCGCTGCGTTTCCAGAGGGAGGTACTCCCGTCCCTGCACGAGGGGGAGCCCGCCGGGCAATTGCAGGGAAACCGTGCCATCGCGTTGTTCCAGATAGGAAGCCCCCAAGGCCTTGGCGACATCCTGCACCAACAGGTCACGCCGGTCACGCTCACCGTTAGCGGTAAGACCGGTGGCCTCGATACCGGCAATCCTGTCGTTGAGATCGGCTATTTCCTGGAGAGCCGAATTGACGCCGACTACCTTGGATTCCAGGATCGTGTTGATATTTTCCTGCGCATACTGCATCTGACTGCTGGCCGAATTAAAAGCCGCCGCCAGTGTCTGGCCGTTCTGGATGACGATCTGGCGCTCCACCTCTCCGCTGGGATTCGTGGAAAGCTCCTGCCAGGAGTCAAAAAAAGCATCCACCGCCGTGGAAAGATTGGCATCGGTGACGTTGACGATTCTCTCCACTTCGGTCAAAGGCAGGCTCTTGGCATCCATTTCGCCAAAGGACGCCTGCTTGGATACAAGCTGATCCTGCACAAAGGAGTCGTAGTTACGAACGATATCGTCAACCCTGACACCGGTACCGATAAACAGGCCGCCGTACTCCAGAGTAGGAACGTCCGAAAGCTGCATCACCTGACGGGAATAGCCCGGCGTGTTGACGTTGGCCATATTGTTGCCGGTGACTTCAATCCCCTTCTGATTGGTGAAGAGGCTCGTCTTGCCGGAATTCAACGCATTAAGGAGACCCCCCATCAGATCCTCCCTCTCAAAAGCATCCCTTCGGAACGACCGCGGACGGTAGCCCCGTGAGCGCCATAAGATACCGGAGACAGCTCTTTCCGGAAAAAACTCATCGATTCACGGATAAACCCCAGCGATGCCCAGAACAGATAAGCATTGCGGCGGTTTTCTTCGCGCACAGCAACCGCCAGCTCACGATCTTCAGGAGCGACCTTGGTTACGGACTGCAAAGACCGGAGCAGTTCGTTTTTGGCCTGAACGGTATGCAGTAGCTCATCCATTGCCATGGTCTTGGCGCACTCACGCTCCTTGAGTATCAGCGCATAAAGCTCTTCAAGCTGGGCTCGCAGGGTCGACGCCATGATCATTTCTCCCCGGTGACGAACTTGAGCAGGCTGGCCGCCACTTTATTAAGATCAGGCTGGTAAGAACCATCGGCGATCTGCGCCTTAAGTTCATCGATCTTCTGTTGGCGAGCGGACACCTCAGAAGTGCCGCTGTCCTGAATATGGCTCATCTCCATGATAAGGGGAGAGAAAGCGACTTTCTCCATGGACTCGGTGCGCGCCGCGCCTTTTGTTTCCTGGGCCTGGGCTGCCTGCTGCAGGGCCGAGGAAAAGCTCACTTTGTCCGCCGCGCCCGCCTTGGCCTTGTCGCCTGCGGCTGCCGTCTTCTGGCTTTTCTTCAACCCGTCGAGAGGGCCGAGCCCTTTGTCTCCAGAAATTTTGATCGTCATAATCATCCCCTTATCGATAAAAATTATTCATTTAAGGCTAACAGAGGTTCATGTCATCTAAGCGACATACTTGCTCTTGCCTGTCTTATCGGTGGGATGTGGTGGGAACTTTAGGAAAAAAATAGAGGAAAGAAGAAGCGCCTCATGGAGAGGCGATTCAAAGCAACGCGAAAATTTTACCAGTGTTCACCCAAGGGGGCTCCACTAACGTAGGCAGGTGGTCCAAACTTTTCAGCAAACAAAGGGTACATAAATCCATCCGAGGTCTCTCGCGTATCAAACCACCCCCCAACCTCAAGCCAGCGGCTCCTTCTCATTACAAACTGCATGCAATCGATATTTGCAAAAACAAGAGGCTTGCCACGTAAAATTTCAAATTTTTCATAATTTCTAGGATTAGAATAATACAGGAGCTCGCCATTCCTCTCTAAACCCATCATTTTCACAGGAAAAATAATAATATCACTGTCAACAGCTGATAAAATTTTTAAAGCATTAGGATAAAGAACATTATCAGGATTAAAGTGAATGATGTATTCTCCCCTTGCTTGCTTTATACCAAGGTCCCTAAGAGAATGCCCCCAGTTATTGTACCTTTGTTTAGTTGGCATAATTTTAATGGGAAATTGGCAGGATGCATCTAACAAAGGACCATCATGGTAACAGAGTATTTCGAAATCTTTAAATGATTGGCATAGTATTGAATTAATACCTTCAATAAACTTTTTGTGTGAAACTGACCCCTGATAGTGCGGAACTATTATTGAAAATTTCGGATTATTTGAAAAAGAGTTTGGTAATGCGTTTGAATTAATATCAAGCTTGTTTTTATTCTCGAATATTGATGGTAATTTTTCCACTACATGCTTTATTATTTGATAGTGAAATTCGACGACTCTTTCTCCTGTTTTATGCTTACCAAAAAAATTGTTAACAATTGTGAATTGGCCTCTAAAACCTTTTTCTTTTGCGAACCCATAATAGCCCGGCTCAGTTATTGAGAGACTAAAACAGTCATGAATAGGCCATTCCCCGTCCACATCTCCAACCCTGCCATTTTGCACTATTTCTAGCATGGCGCCATGTCTGCACACCCGGTTGACAGCATTCATCAAGGGGATGATTTCAGGCAAAAGCTTAACCTCCCCCGTGATACGAAAGAAATCAATTTCAGAATCACCAAAGGGTAGGTCAACAGACCGACCATCTTGAGTCATACGCAACTCAACACCGGAAACTTTATTTTCACTCGCGACTATCTCGACCCGCCGATATTCACCATATCGCTTCATTTCTCGCTTGACTGCGGGCCTCGTTTCCAATCGAAGGCCTTTAAACCTTGTCAAAGAGAAAGAATTTTTCTTCTCCAAAACATGAGAATGCTTTGTATTGAACCGCTTAAAATATCTACTCCAATCTTCACTATAATTCCCTGCGGAGGAATGGAGCACATTAATTCGATGGTCAACCGCAATCCGATAGCCTTTTAAAAAGGCAGTATAAGTAAAATCCAGGTCATACAGGTGGAACCCATCAAAAAGATCCTCATCAAAGGAAACTTCCTTAAACACATCCCGCCGCACCGCAAAAAAAAGGCCATCGAGGGCCTGAATCCCCGGCACAAGTTCAGGATCGCGGCCATTGCCATAGATACAAAGCTCATAGGTATCGGCTTTGCCTTTCGTCAAATGAGCGACCTGCCCGTGAATGTAGGGGTGGCCTGCCGCTATCCAGTTACCCTCGACAAGCCTACTTGTTCCCGCCACTCCGACAATATCGCAGCTTTCTAAACTTTGATGCAGTCGACTCCCGAGATTCTCGTTAAAAAATTCGATATCGTCGTGGCAAAAAACAAGCACATCACCTCGGGCTTCACGGATACCACGATTATAGCCCTCACATAAAGATTGAGCGTCAGGGATGCGAATTAATTCGAAAGGTTCCGAAAAAGATTGATTCAGGCTCGACTGAAGTCGTGAAAATTTTGTATCATCAACACTGCAAGTGATAATGGAAAAATATGACTTTTTATTCTCATGGCTGATATCTGCATCCGTAAACTCAGCCTCACGTTTACACATCTCTAGATTTTCAGAAGCCTCTTTAAAATCAGGGTCAATTTGAGTACATCGTCTAAAGAATTCTTTAGCTCGGCTTAAATTCTTTTGCTGATAGGCAATGACACCTAGATTATTTAAGGCTTCGACATTTTCCTGGTTCAATTCTAGCATTTTTAAGAAACAGTTAATCGCTTCACTGAAATTTCCTTGTTGAAAAAAGGCTTCTCCTTCATCGCAAAGACATCTAACTTTATTCGCTTCTTCATCATTTTTACCTGTTTCCAAAGACAACAAGAAGCGCAAGTTCTCGGAAGCATCTCCAAAAAATGGATCAATATAAAGACAGCAATTAAATAGATTTTTTGCCTCGTCAAACTCTCCATTTTGCATAGCAACAACCCCTAAGTTATTAAGGGCTTCTATATTTGAAGAATCATCTTTTATTGCGTTAACAAAATATTTTTTAGATTTATCATAGTTACCTTCTTTAAACAGAGCCTCACCCTTTAATATTAAATGTCTATTATTTGATTTTTGTTGATACATTGACCCTTTGTACAGTTTTCTAATCACCACTGAATGTGGCTTTAATTTTTGTAAAGAATTTATTAAAGTCTCAATATTCTTATTATAAGAACCACACTCAATGCGTTTTTTAATAAAGGTTTCAAGACAATATTTTGTTTTTATTTTGTCTTTTAAATTTAATACGAATTCTTGAGCCTCCTGAAATTTTTCTTTAAGATTTTTAGCAATTTCTTCTGGTTCAAGTTTTTGATTACAACACCTTCCGGAAAAATTATATTCCTCTGCCCTGTAAAAGTTCTTCTCACTTAACCAACCAGGTCCACCGAATTTATCGTAAACAAAAACAGGCTTTCCCATAAGAAGGCTATTTTGAACTGTTTTTCCAATTGTTATAACAGCATCATGTTCTTCAATATGATGAGGGCGCAAGCGTGTGTACTTACCAACATTACCAATGTGAGTGAATTCAACATCACAAAGACTCGTAAGTTTTTGCAACTCGATTAACTCTTGAGGCAAATGATTGGAAACTAGCAATACTTTTTTTAAGGATTGGGCTGCAACAGGACTGGCTGACCAGAATGATGGGCTACAGGCATTAAAGAAATTAAACACATCTTGGTTTTCGACATAATGAGATATGGCTCTTGCAGTTTCTGTACTGTTGGAACAAATCTGGGCTCCAATGTCCTTAGCGAGCCCCAAGCCAATATGCTCAAATTCTTCGTAAGGTGAAAGATGTGCTGAAACTATAACCTGATTTTTTTCAAAATCGGGGAGATTTTCAGGCAAACATAATGGCGCAACTAAATGATGCATCCACACAAAGTCATATTCAAAAAAATTTGGGCGCGTATCTGAATCTGAAAGCGAAATCTCGGGGAAAGTGTGCTTGGCGATGTCAGGTGCTAAAGCATTGCAGTAAATCAATACATCAAAACCAAGCCTAACCAAGGTTTCCGCAACCTCTAGGGCAAGGATTTCAGAACCTGCAAAAGAATGGAGATGATTGGTGAGAACTAATGCTTTTTTTTTCATAACTCTACCATAAGGAATTTAATATGAGACTGACACTGACCGTGGCTGGTTGGTCGAAGGGCAAACTATCTTTTTTCCACAATTTATTTGGATGAAAGCTGCCGATACAGCACCTCGGCAATACCCATCCCTTGCCCTTTGGACGCTTGCGTGGCGATTTCCTGATCGAGCAGGCTCTGATAAATTTCGTCAGCATTGCCTTTTTCGATAAGGCCCCCTTGCGGGACGGACTGGCGCATCGCCTTGAACATGGAGGCGAGGAAGATGGCTTCGAATTCCTGGCAGGTCTTTTTGAGCGCCTCGGGATCGTCTCGCTTGACGTTTTTGGTCGGTGCTTTGGCATTGGCCTGTGAGAGAAGGATTTGCGGGTCGACGTTTATTTTCATGAGTCAAAACCTTTTAGACTACCCACCACCAAGACACGGAGACACCATGTAACCCATTGGGAATTGGAATTTTTCTTGGTGCCTTGGTGTCTTCGTGGTGAGTGCTTTTCGAGATTTAAAAGGGGACCACCCTTTTACAGAATCTCCAGATCGGCATGCATGGCCCCGGCGGCTTTGATGGCTTGGAAGATAGCGATGAGGTCGCGGGGGGTGGCGCCAATGGCGTTGAGGGCGCGGGCGATTTCGCCGATACTGACGCCGGGGTCGACGACCACGAGGGCGCCCCCTTCCTCGGTGACCTCGATGCTGGTCTGCGGTATGACCACGGTCTCCCCTTCACTGAAGGGATCGGGCTGGGACACTTGGGCTGATTCAGTGATAACCAGGCTCAGGTTGGCGTGGGAGACAGCCACCGTGGAGAGACGAACTTCCTCACCCATGACGATGGTGCCGGTCTTTTCGTTGACCACGATTTTGGCCAGGGCATCGGGGGTGACATTGAGACGCTCGAGGGCGGCGACGAAGTCGACGGTGCGGCCAAGGTAGGCGCGGGGAATGCCGATTTCGAGGCTGCCGCTGTCGAGAGTATAGGCGGTGCCGCGCCCGAAACGGGAATCGATAACGGCCGCCATGCGCGACGCCGTGGTGAAATCGGCGGTTTTCAGGCGATAGACGAGACGGTTCTGATTGGGCAGGGCGAAGGGAACCTCACGCTCCACCAGGGCGCCGCCAGGAATACGGCCGACAGTAGGATGATTCTTCTGCACTTTGGCCGCATTGCCACCGAAAGCGAGAGCGCCGACCACCAGAGGCCCCTGGGCGACAGCATAGACCTGGCCGTCCGGTCCCTTGAGGGGGGCCATCAGCAGAGTGCCGCCGGCGAGGCTGTCGGCGTCACCCAGCGAGGAGACGAGAACATCAATGGTGGTTCCGGTCTTGGCGAAGGGCGGCAGCTGGGCGGTGACGATTACAGCGGCGACGTTGTCCACTTTGACCTTGCTGCGGTCAACAGTCAGCCCCATGTTTTCCATCATGTTGACGAGGGACTGAATGGTGAATTCGGTGCTGGCGCTGTCGCCGGTCCCGTTAAGACCGACCACCAGGCCATAGCCGACCAACTGGTTGTTACGCACCCCTTCAAGGCCGGCGATGTCTTTGATGCGCGCAGCCCCGGCGACAGCAGGCAACATCATGGTGGCCAACGCGAAAAGGGCAAACAGGCCTGTAAGAATTCGTTTCATAGGCTTACCTCTGCTGCACCACAAACGGGCGGCTAAAAAGGCCAGACGTTGTCAAGGACGCGCACGAGCCACCCCTGCTTCTGCTTATCACTGATCACACCCTTGCCGGTGTAGGTAATCTGCGAGTCGAGGATGTACTTGGAGTCGACAATATTATCGCGGGTGACGTCGGCCGGCCGCACCAGACCGGTAAGACGGATAATCTGGTCTTCGTTGTTGACCCGCACGTTTTTGCCCCCTTCGATGCGCATATTGCCGTTGCCGAAAACCTCGATCACCCGCACGGTGAGCGTGGCAACCAGATCCTCTTTACGGCTGGTGGAGCCGCTGCCCTGAAAGCTGTTTTCGTACTCGGTGCCGATAAGGCTGGCGGGGTTGATGGCGCTGTTGATCATGCCGATGTTCTTTTCGATGCCGAAGAGATTGTCGATCCCGGCGGAGGCGCTGCTGGAACGGCCCGTGCTGGTCTTGGCTTCCTTGCTGGCGCTGGCCCGCTCGAAAATGGCGACAGTGAGGATATCGCCGACCCGCCGAGCCTTGTGATCGGCGAAAAGATCGTTGTTGCCGGCGTTCCACAGGGAGCCGGGAGCCGAGGGCTCTACCGGGGGCTCCACCATCGCCGCGGAAGGGGTCAGGGGCGGCGGTGGATCCATGGCCGGCTGATGCGAGGCGCAACCGGCGGCGAAAAGGCTAAAGACACAAAGCAGGGTGATGGCTTTTTTCATATCAGAACTCCACTTCCACCACGCCGGGAGCAATCACCCGACAGTGAACATCTTTCTGCGAGCTGGTGTTGCGTACCTTGATGACATCCCCCTTCTTACCATCTTCACGGGCCAGTCCGGTGGCGCTGATGGTCAGCGATCCACGGCTGGCGACGATGGTCACAAGCTCGCCGCGCTGAACCATGGGGGGAAATTCGATGCTGTAACATTCGATGGGCTCACCGGCGGAAATGGTACGCCGCACCTTTTTGCCGATCAGCTCATCCAGATCCTGGCAGGGCTCGCGCAGCCTCCCCAGTTCGGCCTCGACCAGCTGCAGGTCGCCTTGACCGATAATCTGCCCTCGGCGAAGCTCGGTCGTCGCCACGACCAGTTGGGCCATGGCCTGCATCTGGACGCGCACGGAGAGGTTTTTGACTACGCGGCCGTCAATGCGAAAGATCAGGGTGAAACGGTTGCTGTTGACGATGGCCGGATCGGAGGGGATGACGTCAACCTGGAGCTTGCCTTGGGGCAAGACGAAGGGGGCGATGCGCCCGACGATTTCCAGCGAGGTAGCGGTGGAAGCCAGGTTGTCCTGCTGCGACTTGAGGTAGTCCTGCAGAATCCGGTTGATGTGGGCCTGGTCCACGGTAATGCCGGCACGGATGACCCGAACTTCCTCGGCGCCGCCCCAGGCGGCCTCCGCCAGATCGGGATTCGTGCGCTGGACATAGGCCCGAATATCGGCGGCCTGGTGCAGCTCTTCTTCGCCGGGAGCCGGGGCGCGAAACAGGGTCAGGTCTCCCAGCAGGCGGTTTTCGTTGGTATCGGGAAGAATCTGCGCCACTTCGCCCAGCAGCAGGATTTCACCCTGGGCCTGGGCCTGGGGACGAAAGCGAATCTCCAGGGCCAGGGCGGCCGTTGCCTGTCCGCAGAGCAGGAACAGCGTCAGCATGAGCCATAAGCGCGTCATGATCATTCCGCCTAGCGGATCAGTCCGTTGGTCATCTGCAGCATCTCGTCGGCGGTGCGGATGGCCTTGGAGTTTACCTCGTAGGCGCGCTGGCCGGCGATCATGTTGACCATCTCTTCCATGACGCTGACGTTGGAGCCTTCCAGGAAACCCTGGCTGATCAGTCCCAGACCTTCGGTGCCGGCGACGCCGGCTACCGGCACCCCGGAACTGATGGTTTCAGCGTACAAGTTGCGGCCGAGGCTGGAAAGTCCTGCGGGATTACTGAAGCGCACCAGTTCGATGACACCGACCTGGGCCGGTGCGCCCTCGCCATCGAGAAAGACTTCAACATCGCCCCCTTCCCCGACGGAGATGCGGGTCGTATTCTCGGGGATGACGATTTCAGGAAAGAGCGGATAACCTTCCGAGGTCACCATGCGGCCGACGCTGTCCTTCTTGAAGGAACCGTCACGAGTATAGGCGGTTTCGCCGTCGGGGAGGATCACCTGAAAGAAACCGGTGCCTTCGATGGCCAGATCTAGCTCATTGCCGGTGCTCTGCATGTCGCCGACGGTGAAGATCTTCTGCACGGCGGCCACTTTGGCGCCGAGGCCGATCTGGATGCCGGTGGGAATTTCACCGCCGTCGGCGGTCGTGGTGCCGGCCATGCGGGTGGTCTGGTAGAGGACGTCCTGGAAGTCGGCCCGGCTCTTCTTGAAGCCAACGCTGTTAACGTTCGCCAGATTGTGCGCGATCACGTCCATGTTCACCTGTTGGGCTTCCATGCCGCTCGATGCTGTCCACAATGCCCTGATCATAATTTATGTCTCCTCGCTGTAGGCGTCTTAACCAAGCAGACCGATTTCGTTGGCCTTGCTTGAAAGGTCGTCAAAGGTTCTCATCATGCGCTGGCAGGCCTCGAAAGCGCGATTGGCTTCGACCATGCGCACCGTCTCCGCCATCATATTGACATTGGATTCTTCAATCTTGCCCTGATGAACAACAGGCTCGGCCACCGCCTGCGGCTCAGGCGCATTGCCGGTGGGTGCAAAAAGGCCATCTCCCCGGCGTTCCAGGCTGCCAAGATCGGCAAAGCCCATGACGGCCACCTGGCGGAAGTCGCCCTCACCCACATTGACACGCCCGCGCTCGTCGATTTCTACATCAGGACTGGGCAGCACGATGGGCTGGCCCGCATCATCCAGGACATTCATGCCGGCACCATTGACCAGCTGCCCCAGACTGTTGAGATTAAAGTTGCCCTGACGCGTATAGAATTCTTCGCCATCGGCCCCGCGCACCCGAAAGAAACCCTCTCCCTCGATAGCCAGATGGGTGCCGATGCCGGTCGGAGTAAGCGCTCCCTGACCAAAATTCGTAAACCCCTGGCGAACCTCCGTCAGATTGATGCCGCGGATTTCGACACCGGTCCGCGTCCGCTCCAGAATTCCTTCAAAAGCACTTTCTCCGCCCTTGAAACCGGCGGTACGGCTGTTACTCATATTGTCGCTGATGGTATCCATCAGGTTCATGCGGGCCATCGCGCCCGACATGGCGCTGTAAATTCCTGAACTCATGGCAACCTGTCCTTTCTCTTGACTGTCCAGATACTCTTCGACAGGAAGAGGCCGAATCTTTAGGCGTTACTGGTTTCGTCTCGCTACCTGGGCCAGCCGCACCAACTGCTCCGCCTCACGGGGAGAGATATCAAGCACATCGGCGATTTCTTCCGCCTTCATACCGTGCCCGGCCATGGAAGCGAGATAGCGATATTTTTCCGGCAGACTGCTGCCAACGGCAGACATATCCAAGCGGGCTTTGAGCTGGGCCCGCAGCTGCTCTTTATCCGGAATGGCGCCAGCCTGGGGCTGGTGGGCTGATGCCCTGCTCTCCAGCAGATCCAGGCGGGCCAGAGCATCGTCCAGATGTTGGCGCAAGGCCCCATTCTGCCGATCCAGGCGGCGCAAGCGCACCAGCAGCAGAAGTAAAACCATGCAGGTGAGCAGCCAGAGGGCAGAGGCGATAACGAGAGCGATTTCCTGCAAAGACATAGGCATGACCTAACGCTGACGTTTCTGCATCTTGACTTTGAGCTTGAGCAGGGCCTGGCTATGAAGCTGGGAGACACGTCCTTCAGAGAGCTCGAGCACTTCGGCAATCTCCTTCTGACTCAGTTCCTCATAATAGTAGAGAGAGACGACCAGCCGCTCCTTTTCCGTCAGCTTTTCCAGATGCGCGGCCAGTTCATGGGTCAACTGGTGCTCGGCCAACTGCTCTTCGGGATTCTTGCCGTCGGGATCTTCGAGACTGTCGAGGAAGCTGCGTCCTTCGTCTGAATCATCCAGCGTCTCGTGCAGACTGACGCAGCCGAGATGGCCAATTTGCCCGAGGGTATCCCGATATTCGTCCAGAGCGATGCCCATGGCCTCGGCCACCTCTTCCTCCTCGGGGCTGCGGCCAAGCTGATGCTCGAGCACATTCATCGCGTCCGCCACCCGCGACTGCTTGTCGCGCAGTGAGCGGGAAAACCAGTCCATCTTGCGCACTTCATCAAAGATGGCGCCGCGAATGCGATGCTCGGCAAAGGTCTTGAACAGGATGCCGCGGGAGGGATCGAAACGATTGGCCGCGTCGAGCAGACCCATCATAGCGGCGCTGGTGACGTCGTCGCGGGTGAGAAAAGACGGTACCTGGCACATCATGCGATCGACCACCAGGCTGACCGTCGGCAGATGCGACTGGATCAGCCGGGAGCGCTCATCGCCCTCTGTCTGGCCATATCCAAACGCTTTGTTCATGTCTAGCCTCCGCTGCCGAAGGACATGATCTTCTTCCAGAAAAACTGCAGAGACCCCTTGGCCTGGGATTCGCGCGAACCGGAGGTAAGCTGGCCGGCCAGCGATTCAAAGGCGGCGCTCACTTTGGTGGTGGGAAAGAGCTCGACCATCACCCGCTGCCGGCGTACCGCCTCGTGCATGCGGCGATCGAAAGGGATGCCACCGAGAAAATCGATGGAAATGTCGAGATAGCGCCCTGAGACCATGGTGAGCTTGCGGTAGACATCCAGGGCCTCGTCGTTGTTGCGCACCGAGTTGACGATAAGGTTGAAGCGTTTTTCGTGATACTGGATGGAGAGGAGCTTCATCAGCGCGTAGGCGTCGGTGATGGCCGTCGGCTCGGGCGTGGTGACCACCAGAATGTCCTGGGCGGCCACGTTGAAATAGGTGACGTTTTCGGAAATGCCAGCCTCGGTGTCGATGAGGACGATATCGAATTCGCCGTGCAGATTGTCGAGGTCCTCCATGAAGCGCATCTTCTGGGTGGAATCGAGACGGGTAAATCTCTGCACTCCCGATCCAGCGGGCAGGATATGAATACCGGCCGGCCCTTCGACCATAATGTCCTGCAGGCTCTGTTCGCCGGCAAAAAAATGGTTCAGATTGTAGCGCGGGGCCAGACCGAAGACGACGTCGACGTTGGCCAGACCAAGGTCGGCATCGATAATCAGGAC
Source organism: Desulfuromonas sp. AOP6 (assembly GCF_009731355.2). Lineage (GTDB taxonomy): Bacteria > Desulfobacterota > Desulfuromonadia > Desulfuromonadales > SZUA-540 > SZUA-540. The sequence goes on along the minus strand of NZ_AP022810.1, from coordinate 958,951 downwards.
CTTTTTCCCCAGGCGAGCCAGCGACACGGCCATGTTGGAAACGACGGCCGTCTTGCCAACTCCGCCCTTGCCGCTGGTCACGGAAATGACGCGGGTCGTCTTCGTTTCAGCCACGGCCGCCTTGTCCTTGCCGGCCAGCCGGCCCGAGAGAGAGCGCAGAGTGCCTGCCTGGTCCACATATTTCTGTACTGTTTCCATCATCGGCAAATCCTTACTCTTTTCCCAGAATGAGTCCGGCCACCCGGCGGGCTTCGGCCAGCATGAGATCTTCAGGAACCCTTTGGCCATTGCCCAGGTAGGAAATGGGGAAATTATGGCGCGTCGGCACATTGATCAGGGCACCCAGGCTTTCGCACTCATCCAGCTTGGTAAACATGAGGCTTTTAAGGCCGAGCCCCTGAAAACGGCGGATCACTTCGCCCAGGTCGCGTTCGCGGGTGGTGGCGGAAAGCACCAGGTGGTTCTCAATAGCATAATCGGGGTGCAGAAATTCACCGAGCTCGCGCAGACTGACATCGTCTTTGGGACTGCGGCCGGCGGTGTCGATGAGGATAAGGTCCTTGTCCCGGTGGCGGGCAAAAACCTGCTCCAGCTGCTCGGGCCGCACGACCACCTCGACGGGAACATTCATGATTTCGCCGTAGACCTTGAGTTGCTCCACGGCGGCGATACGGTAGGTGTCGATGGTGACCAGGGCAACGCTCTGCCCTCCCTGCAGGAGATAGTCGGCTGCCAGCTTGGCGATGGTCGTCGTTTTGCCGACGCCGGTGGGCCCAACCAGGGCGAGGCGACGGGCTTCGCCGGGACGGACGATCGGGCCACTGACCTGGACGAGGTCAGTAAGGGCGTCGTGAAAGAAACTGTTGAGCACACCGGGGCTGTAGACCTGCTGCGGGGTCAGCTTCTCGCCGGCATAGCGGGCGATGGTCTCCGCGACCTCGTCTTCGAGACCAAGGGCGCTGAGTTCGGCCATGACCGGTGCCAGCCAGGCATCCTGTCCTTTGCGCGCCGGCGCCGTGGGCGCCGTCCAGCGTGGTGCCGCCGGAGCAGGTTCGGGCTTGCGCTCGGCCATCTCTCGTACGAAACCCTGCACCAGCGAACGCAGCTCGTCGATTTCGCTGCGCAGCGTGTCGACAGGAGCACTGGCAGCCTGGGTGCGGCGGGTGGGCGGCTCCTCGACCGCCGGGGTGCCCTGGCGGCCGGCCCAGATATCCTCATAGCGGATATCGTCGGCGACACTGGCGTAGGCCCGCGCCGGTCTGGCAGCGGCCACCGGCCTGTTCGGGGCCGGTTTGGCGGCTTCCGGCTCGATGGCAGCCGTTACCTCCAGCAGGGGCTTGCCGAAAAAGCCACCGCCTTTACGCACGGTACGGGTGGAAAGGATGAGGGCGTCAGGTCCCAGGGTTTCCTTCACCATCCTCAGGGCCGTAGCCATGGTTTCCGATTGAAAGACTTTAACTTGCATTCAATTTCACCGTTCCGATGGATCTGACTTTAAGATTAGGGGCCACCTCATTGTGAGAGATGACCGCCAGCGACGGCAGATAGCGTTCGGTCAACCTTTTGACATGCGGTCGGATTGTTGGCGGACACAAAAGCACGGGTTCACTGGTTCCACTAAACCGCCCCAGGTTCTCACTCAAGCCTTCGAGGATGGACTGGGCCGTACGCGGATCGATATTGAGAAATGCCCCCTGGTCCGTCTGCTGTACCGCTTTCTGCAGGGTCTCCTCAACGCTGCGATCGAGGGTGAGCAGCGGCAGCACATTGTCGTCCTGGGCATAACGGGCGCTGATCTGCCGCCCGAGGGCCTGTCGCACCTGCTCCGTCAGCATATCGACATCCTGCGTGGAGGGTGCCCAGTCGGCCACCGTTTCCAGGATGGTGCGCAGATCCCTTATGGAAACCTGTTCGCGCAATAAATTCTGCAAGATACGCATGAAGCCCCCCAGACTGATCAGGTTGGGGACCAGCTCCTCAACCAGCTTCGGATAGCTCTTGGCAAGGTTATCTAGCAAGTTCTGTACCTCTTGCCGGCCAAGCAGCTCGTGGGCGTGTCTTTTTATGATTTCGCTGATATGGGTGGCAATGACTGTGGTGCAGTCGACCACCGTGTAGCCGGCCATCTGCGCCCGTTCTTTCTTGTCTTCGGCGATCCAGGTGGCGGGCAGGCCGAAAGCCGGTTCCACCGTCTGCACCCCTTTGAGATTCTCAGTGGCCAAGCCCGGGTTCATGGCGAGGTAATGGCCAGGAAGCATCTCGCCGCCGGCAATGGAGACTCCCTTGAGCAGAATGCGGTACTCGTTGGGCTTGAGCTGCAGATTGTCTTTGATGTGCACCGGTGGCACGATGAAACCCATGCTCACAGCAAACTGCTTGCGGGTCGAGCGGATGCGGGCCAGCAGTTCGCCATCCTGGGCGGCGTCGACGAAGGGGATCAGACCGTAACCGACTTCCAGCTCGAGCAGGTCCACCGCCAACATCTCCTCATAATCTTCCTTCTCCTCCGTGCGTGTTTCGGGCTCGACCGGCAGGCGAGCGACGCGGTCGGCTTCCTTGACCTTTTTGTCAATGCCATAGGCCAGAAAGGCCAGGGCGATGGAGAGGAGCATGAAGGGCAGAAAAGGCAATCCCGGAATGAGGGCAAAGCCCAGCAATACACCGGAGACCACCCAGATGGCGCGGGGGTGCAGGGAGAACTGCTTTTTGATATCCGAGCCGAAGTCACCTTCGCCGGCGGTGCGGGTGACCAGAATACCGGCCGCCGTGGAGATGATCAGGGCCGGCACCTGCCCCACCAGGCCGTCCCCGACGGTGAGGATGGTGTAGTTCTGGGCCGCCTCCAGCATGGGCATGCCCTTCTGCATGACGCCGATGATGAAGCCGGCGCCGATATTGATCAGGGTGATGAGGATACCGGCGATGGCGTCGCCGCGCACGAACTTGCTGGCACCATCCATGGCACCGTAGAACTCGGCCTCCATGGCGATTTCCTTACGGCGGGTACGGGCCTCCTGTTCATCGACGAGGCCGGCGTTGAGATCGGCGTCGATGGCCATCTGCTTGCCGGGCATGGCGTCGAGGGTGAAGCGGGCGGCGACCTCGGCCACGCGCCCGGCCCCCTTGGTGATAACCATGAAGTTGATGACCACGAGGATGGAGAAGACAACAATGCCGACCACGTAGTTGCCGCCGACGACAAACTGGCCGAAGGAGGCGATCACGGAGCCGGCGGCTGTCGGTCCCTGGTCGCCGTTGAGCAGAATAAGCCGGGTGGAGGCGACATTGAGGGAGAGGCGAAAAAGGGTGGTGGCCAGCAGCACCGAGGGGAATATACCGAAATCCAAAGCCCGGGCGGTATAGAGGCTGATGATCATGATGAGCAGGGCCAGGGTGATATTGAGGGAGAGGAAGATATCGAGGAGGATGGCCGGCAGCGGGATGATCATCACCAACAGGATGGACACCAAGCCCAGAGCGACCATGATGTCGCTGCGCAGCAGCATCTCTTTGAAGTTTATCGAGCGGAGCGTGCTTACGTTTATCATCCCTTGTTCCTCTTTATGTTATAGACATAGGCCAGTACTTCGGCCACGGCTTTGAACATCTCTTCGGGGATTTCCCGACCGACCTCCACCTTGTACAGCGCCCGGGCCACGGGAACGTTTTCCACCATGGGGACGTTGTGCTCGCGAGCAATGTCGCGGATGCGCATGGCCACATGATCGGCGCCCTTGGCCACCACCTGCGGCGCCTCCATCTCCCCGCGCCGGTAGGCCAGGGCAATGGAGAGGTGGGTCGGGTTGGTGATGATGACGTCTGCCTTGGGCACCTCGGCCATCATGCGCTTGCGGGCGACCTGCTGCTGAATGGAGCGGATGCGCGACTTGATGTAGGGGTCGCCTTCCGTCTGTTTGTACTCTTCTTTCTGCTCCTGCTTGGACATCTTCATTTTCTGTTCCATTTCCCAGCGCACGAACAAAAAATCGAGTACGGCCAGCAAAATAAGGACACCGCTGCTCTTGAGCAGGACCAAACCGCCGACCCGCCCTACGTAACGCACCGTTTCGCTGACATCCATATCGATAAGATAGAGGGCCTGTTCGAATTCGGCGCTGATGGCGCGAAAGGCGATAACCCCGACCAGCAGGACTTTAGCCAAAGATTTGACAAGTTCGACCAGGGATCGTTTGGAAATGAACTTTTTGGCCCCTTCGATAGGGTCGAGCTTCTTGAGATCGGGAACCAGGGGCTTACCGGTGAAGAGCCAGCCAATTTGCAGGTAACTGGCGAGAAATCCGGCTACCAGCACCAGAATGAGGGGCGGCGCCAGCATCAGGGCCATCTTGCCGAAGGTGGCTGTCATCAAATTGACAACATACAGAGGCGTCGTTTCGAAATCGCCGGCGCTGCGCCAGAAGGTCGCCACCAGCTTGGAGAGCTGCCCCCAGAAAAGAGGCGCATAAAAGAACCAGAGCAGCAGCGAGGTGGTCAACAGAGCCGCCGTCTGCACTTCACGGCTCTGGGCTACCTGCCCTTTTTCACGAAATTCCTGGCGCCGCTTATCCGACGCCTGTTCTGTTTTTTCCTGACCGCTGTCCTCAGACATCGCCTACCTCAAAGCAGCTCAAAAAGCAGCATGAAACGGTCACCAAGCGCATTGAACTCGCGTCCCAGCATCGAAACCAGCACATTGAGGGTCAGTCCCATGACAATAAGCGAGAGGCCGATATTGACCGGGAAGGAAATCATGAACACGTTGAGCTGGGGGAACACTCTGGAGAGAATCCCCAGCACAAAACTGGAGAGCAGCAGCACGGCCAGGATGGGCGCGCTGAATTTCACCGCCAGCACAAACATCCCCGAGGTCAGGGTCATCAGGTAGGGGACGGCCTCGCCGGAGAAATCGACACCGCCCGGCGGCAGCAGTTCATAGGAGTAGACAATGGCCCGCAGAAAAATGTGGTGAATGTCCAGCGCCAGAAAAACGAGAATGGCGAAGACGTTCTGCAGCTGGGAGATGAGGGCGATCTGCCGCTGGTTCTGCGGATCGAAGACGTTGGCGGCGGCAAACCCCATCTGGAAACCGATGATGGTGCCACCGAATTCCGCTGCCGTGAAGATGAGGCGAGCGATGATGGCCACAAGGACGCCGAAAAGGGTCTCCCCCGTCACCAGCACAGCCAGACTGACAGGATGAAAAGATTGGGCCGGAATGTAGGGAGCGACGACAGGGTAGACCAGCAAAGAGACCATCACCGCCAGGCCGACGCGCAGCTGCATGGGAGTCTGGCCACCGCTGAAGACGGGCAGGGCGGCGATCAGGGCGCCGACCCGAGCCAGGCAGATCAAAAAGCTCTGAAATTGTTCCACGGGGATGAGCGGCAGTTCCACAGCGTTTCTCAGCCTCCGACAGTGGCCAGCCCTTCAAAGATGCCCAGCGTGAAGGCGAGCATGATTTTGATCATCCAGGGGGCGAAGATAAGCAGGGTCACCAGTACCGCCACGATTTTGGGGATAAAGGTCATGGTCTGCTCGTTAATCTGCGTGGCGGCCTGAAAAATACTGATGAGCAGACCGATGATCAGGGCGGCCAGCAGCATGGGGGCGGCCATAAGCAAAACCGTCTCTACCGCCTGGCGGCCTATGTCAACAACGAATTCCGGAGTCATGGTATTTCCCGAGGAACGCGGTTCTCAGGCGGTCGGGCATCATCCCTGCCGCCTGAGACCCGGACTTCCGTCAATAGAAACTCTGTACCAGCGAGCCGACCACCAGGGCCCAGCCATCGACCAGGACAAAGAGAAGAAGCTTGAAAGGGAGTGAAATAATAATCGGCGGCAGCATCATCATCCCCATGGACATGAGCACCGAGGCGACGACCATGTCGATGACCAGAAAGGGGATGAAGATCATGAAGCCCATCTGGAAGGCCCGCTTGAGTTCGGAAAGCATGAACGCGGGAATCAGGCTCAGGGTCGAAATGTCGGTGCGCGTTTCGGGGGTCGGCTGCTTGGCGATCTCCATGAGCAGCGCCAGGTCCTTTTCGTCCGTGTGGGCGAACATGAATTCGCGCACGGGAACCAGGGCCAGGTCAAGAGCCTGCTCCTGGCTGATGGTCTCGGCCAGATAGGGCTGCAGGGCTGTATCGTTGACCTGGTTGTAGACCGGCGCCATGATGAAAAGAGTCAGGAAAAGAGCCAGCCCGATGATGATCTGGTTGGGCGGCATCCCCTGCGTCCCCATGGCCTGACGCACAAAGGACAGCACGATGACGATGCGGGTGAAGGCCGTGGTCATGAGCAGGATGGCCGGCGCCATGGACAGGATGGTGAGAAGCAGCAGCACCTGCATGGCGGTGGAAACCTGTTGGGGACTTTCGGCGTCGGCTACCCCGAAGGTGATGGTCGGCAGCGGTGCGGCCTGCACCAGGGCCGGCAGCAAAAGCAGGATGGCAAGCAGCCACAAAAACCGCGTCTTCATTGACCGCTCTCGATTTCGGTGCGCAGGTTCTCCTCAAAAGAGTGCTGCCGTTCTTTAGGGCCCAGAGGCGTCAGCAGCTCGACCCGTTCACTGCCGACACCGAGCAGGAACTCCCGGCCGCGAATTTCCACCAGACAGATGGCCTTGCGCGGAGCCAGATGACGCATCTCGATGATCTTAATCGCCCCCCCTTTGGCGGCCGGCAGAAAACCGAATCCCTTTCGGCTGGCCGCATAGAGCAGCAGCACCAACCCCAAGACGACGCCCAAAGCCGCCAGCATTTTCAGAGAAGAGGCCAACAGACTGCCAGATTCGGCAGCCAGTGCCAGGGAAGGCCAGAGCCACAGAACGGGAAAAGAAAGAAGCCTCAGCATGGTGTTCAGCCCAGCTTCTCGATGCGCTCGGCAGGGCTGACCACGTCCGTCAGTCGCAGGCCGAACTTGTCGTTGACCATGACCGCCTCGCCCCGGGCGATAAGGCGCGAGTTGACATAGACGTCCAGGGGTTCCCCGGCCAGTTTGTCCAGTTCGATGACGGAGCCCTCCCGCACCTGCAGCAGGTCTTTGATGAGCAGCTTGGACCGCCCTACCTCGACGGAAAGCTGCAAAGGGACATCGAGCAGAAAGTCGAGATTGCGCAGTTCTTTCTTTGACGCGGCGCTCTCGTCCGCTGTCTCTGCGGCGGCGGCTTTGGAGTCTTTATTCTCTGTCTTTTCCATCGTGCACTCCCTCTGGGATAATCCGGCTGGTGACGCGGACGGCTTTTTTCCCGTTGCGCGCGCCTACCATGCCCTCGAATTTCGGTTTATTTTCCACCAGCAGGCGGATGGGGCTGTTCGGTTCACAGCCCAGGTCAATAATGTCTCCGGCCTGAAAATTCAGGATATCCCGCACCGACAGGGATATCTCGGCAAACTGGCCGGTGACATTGGCCTTCAGGCGAGCCAGATCGCTCTGCAGCGTAGACTTCCAATCGTCGCCGCGCAGAGAGGTAATGGCCAGAATGCCGTCCTTGAGCTTCTCGCGGAAAGGCTCCAGCGAAAAGAAGGGAATCATCAGGGTAATCTTGCCCGGCGTCTTGTCGACGGTGACATCGAACTCAGCCGCCATGACATCCGTATCGGGGGCCACGATGTTGACCATGCGTGAACTCGCCTCGATATTGACCAGGGTCACCGTCAGCTCTTCCAGTGGCCGAAAAGCCTTCTGCATGTCGCCGCAGGCGTCTAGCATGAGCCCCCGCAGGACATTCATCTCGATGGCTGTCAGTGAACGGGACAGCGCCATAGGTTTGACGTCGGAAGAACCGCCGAGCATGGCTTCGAGAAAAGAGAAGGAAAGGGAGCCATCAAAAACGAACAGACCGGCACTTTTCAGCGGATCAAGTTTGATGACCCCGATGGCGTTGTGGTCGCCAAGCTGCTGCACAAAGGGATCAAACTCCAGGTAGTCGAGCTTGCCCCGCTTGATGGTCACCGACCGCTGCAGGCGACTGGAGAGGGACAGGCTGTAATTGCGGGTGAAGGCATCGAGAATGATGTCGAAATTATTGATGCGATAGCGCCCCGCCCCACCGGCACCAACCAGATCGATCCGGCTGACAGCCCGCTTCTGCTGCGGTGTCTCCTCCGAATCGAGCTCGGTGTCGAGATCCCCGTCGCGTACGGCGGAGAGGAGTTCGGCAATTTCGTCTTTGGTCAGGATGCGTTCCACGAAGGACCCCTTGCTGCTATGCCCGACGGGCAGCCGTTACTGGACGACGAAGTCGGTAAAGTAGATATTCTTGACCTGGCCCTGCTGCAACATGGTGTTGATCTGGGCAATCAACTCGGAGCGCAGCTGCATTTTGCCCTGCAGGTCGCGCAGTTCATCGAAGGTCTTGTTGCCGACGAGCAACAGGATGGCGTCACGGACCTGGGCCTGCCGCTCCTGGAGCTCCAGGGCCCCCGCCTCGCTGTCCGCCTCAAGAGTGATGGCAGCCTTGAGATAGCGGATCTCGTCACGATCGAGGATATTGATAATGAAACCAGAGACGTCGACCATGGGACCGATTTTGCCCGCCGGGGCCTTTTGGGCTGGCGTCGAAGATGCGATCACGGCATCCTCAGGAGCCTGCTCTTTCCCGCTGGCCCCCAGAAAATAGGCACCAACCCCGACACCGCCGAGCAGGATCAACCCGCCCACAATAGCCAGAATCAGGGGCAGTTTGCTTTTCTTCCCTTCAGGCTGCTCTGTCTGTTCCATATCTTTTTTGGCCATACACTTACTCCCTTGTGCAGTTTAAAAAGGCATCTGATCCTTGGCATCAATGAGATAGGGCAACTTTTCCTGGTGCTTGCCCATGCTTTCCAGAACGAATTCGACACGCCGATTCAGGGCGCGGTTTTCGTCCGAATCGTTGGGGGCGAGAGGCTTTTGCTCGCCGTAGCCCACGGCCGCCATGCGATCGAGAGGGAAGAGGTCTTCCTGCTGCAGGAATTTGAGGACCGACACGGCTCGCTGCACGGAAATATCCCAGTTGGTTCGCTGGCCGGTAGCGACCGGCACATTGTCCGTGTGTCCCTCCACGCGCAGCTTCATGGGCAGGGGACGCACCATGTCCGCCACTTTGCGCAGCACCGGATAGGCCTCGGGCTTGACCTCCGTCTGGCCCACATCGAAAAGAATAGCCTCGTTGACCCGCAGGACAATGGCACCCCGATCCTTCACCAGGGTGATGGTTTTGTCCAGACGCAGGCGGTTAAGCTGCTCCAGAATCCTTTTATAGACGCGCTGAAAGAGATCATCGTCAATGGGCGAAAAATCGATGATGGCGGGCGGCGCGATCTCCGTCTGCTGCTTCCCGCCCATAATGCCGAAAGCCCCTTTCAAGGAGTTGGACGCCGCACTGAATTTGATGCGGTCCATACTCGCCATGGACAGCAGCAGCACAAAGAAGGTCAGCAGCAGCGTCACCAGGTCACTGTACGTGACCATCCAGGCGGGGGCTCCTTCCGGCTTTTTTTTCGGCTTCTTCGCCACGTTATCGTCCTTTGGCCGCGCGGGCCCTACTTCTTGTTGAAGTTGCTCTCACGAAGCTGAGGGGCCACGAAAGCGTGCAGCTTCTGCTCCATGATGCGGGGATTTTCGCCGACCAGAATCGACTTCATCCCTTCGGCTATCAGGGTTTTCAGAAGCACTTCCGACTGGGAACGGTTCTTGAGCTTACCGGCCACGGGAATGCAGATGACATTGGCGATAACCGCGCCGTAAAAGGTGGTCAAAAGGGCCACGGCCATCGCCGGCCCGATGGTGGAAGGATCGTCCATGGTCTGCAGCATCTGCACCAGGCCGATGAGCGTCCCGATCATCCCCATGGCCGGGGCGTAGGTGCCCATGGCCAGAAAAATGTCGGCACCGTCTTCGTGGCGCTCCTGGATATATTCGATCTCGCGGTCGAGCATCTCCTTGAGCGTCTCTGGCTCCTGCCCGTCAACGGCCATCTGCAATCCCTTGAGAAAGAAAGCGTCTTCGATGTCGTTCATGGCCATCTGCAACGACAGAATACCCTCTTTACGAGCCTTGGTGGCCAGGGTGATCAGACGGGCGATGATCTCGTTGGGCGACTCGTTCTTGTGAAAAAAAGCTTTCTTAAGAACAGCAAAGGCCCGGAAAACATTCTTGAAGGGATAATGCACCAGGGTGGCGCCGATAGTGCCACCCATCACAATAACGATCGACGGAATGTTGATGAACAGAAAGATAGAGCCACCCATCATGATCGCCGAGATCATCAGGGCAAAAGCCGCCATAATTCCGAGAATGGTTGACAGATCCATCTCTTGATCCTCAGAGGATAGAAGTTAAGTCCGCATAGACCATGCAGACACCTGCAATAGCACAATACATGCCAGCTCCACCCACAGGCTCGGAAAGGTGGCAGAAGGGCGAAAGCACAGGGACAAACAGTCACCAAAAAAAAGGAGCGGCCACCTGCTGGCCGCTCCCCTGGTCATATTTTTGACACGAAATCCGCTGCGGTCACCTATCGCTTGAGATTGATCAGCTCGGCCAGCATCTCGTCCGTCGTGGTGATGATCTTGGAATTCGCCTGGAAACCCCGCTGGGTGGTGATCATCTTGACGAACTCAAGTCCCATGTCGACATTGGACTGCTCGAGAGAGTTGGTGAAGATCTTGGTGCTGGCCGAGGCATCGCTGGGCAGGCCGGAAGCGGTCGTGGCCGAGTAGAGGTTGCCCCCTTCCTTGAACAGGCCGCCGAGATTGGCGAAACGGGCCAGGCCGATGCGGGCCACGGAGACACGCTCACCGTTGGTGTAGCTCGCCACCACGTCACCGGTAGATTCGATGGCCACCTTGACCAGGTCGCCGGCCGAATAGCCATCCTGTTCCTGTCCCACGGTCACCGAATCGCTGGCATACTGCGTGGCATTGAAGTTGATGTCCACGGGCAGACCCGGTGCCGATCCTCCGATCCAGGCCGGCAGCGTCAGGGTGCCGACGGCTGGTGCCGTCAGGGCACCGTTCGTATCGAAGGTAAAAGTGCCGGAGCCGACGGAGACCAACGGTGTCGTGGCCGGGGCTGTTACCTCGTTCGAGAGAGCCACGGTATTCCAGCTCCAGTTGTTATCGGCGGTTTTGGTGAAATAGGTCGTCAGCAGGTGGGTGTTGCCCAGGGTGTCGTAGGCCTGGATCGAACTGGAATAGTTGGACGTCCCCTGCGGGTCGGTCAGATCGAACGCACCGATAATGGTTGAATTGGAGTCGAGGTTATTGCTCAGGGTGATCTCGGAAGTCGCCTGCGCCGGCACCGTGGAGGTGCCATCGACACGAATGTCTTCCAAGGTGGAGAGCAGAGTGGCGCCATCCACGTCATAGGGATTGCCCTGCACGCGATAGCCCTCGGGATTGATCAGATAACCCTGCTTATCAAAGCCAAAGGCACCAGCACGAGTGTAAAGATTTTCATCGGAGCCGGGGGCCGAGACTACGAAGAAACCTTCTCCTTCCAGGGCCAGATCGGTATTGGATTCGGTGGTTTCGAAGGTGCCCTGGGAGAAGATGTTGTCCACCGTCGACAGGGAGACGCCGCGGCCTACCTGGGAGACGCCGCCGGAACCGGAGATAGAGCTGGAGAGCATGTCGGCGAAGACCGTGCGGCCCGATTTGAAACCAACCGTATTGGTGTTGGCCAGATTGTTGCCGATGACGCTCATGGCATTGCCATTGGCGTTAAGACCGCTGATGCCTGCGTAGAGAGAGCTTGAAATACCCATGATTTATCCTCCTTGAGGGAAAGCCGCTGTCGGTTGGCTTTCCGTGAACCTCCTCTGTGAGGACCGGTTCAGTTAAGCGATAATCGCGCTGTCAATGTTGGTAAAGACGTTTCCTTTAAGACTGTCCCTGTCGACCACCGTCACTACGGTGCTGTTCTTGACGCTGACGACCATGGCTGTCTGGTCGAGCAGCACCAGGGAATCGCGGCTGCCTTTGGCGTCCACCGTTTTGACCGCCTCTTCCAGACGGTTCATGGCTTCCGGGCTAAGCTGGATGCCTCGACTTTCCATGCGGCTCAGCGCATGTTTGGAAAAACGCAGACCTGAGGCGGGTTCCAGTTGTTGCTGCAGAACCTGATCAAAAGAAGGTCCTTTAAGGTGTCCACCTGCCTTTTCCGGCGATCGCGTTGCCGGAGCCGTTGGGGGGAGAATTGGTCGGGGATAGAGAAAGACCTTGTCGCTCATGACTAGATCTCCCGCACCGAGGCCACGTCGCTCATGCGGAACTCGCCGATGGCACTGTAAAGACGGCTCCCCCTGGCGTCAAAATCGACCCCCGTGATTGTCCCTGAAACCAGGGGCGTTGCCGGCAAGGCCGCCTCGTTGCCATCGACCGCCTGGACGACCAGATAATACTGACCGGCGGGCAGAGGTTGACCCTCGGCATCACGGCCGTCCCAATCGAGGAATTTCTCCCCCGCCGACGCCGCATGCGGAGGAAGAGTGGCGACCGCCTGCCCGCTGGCATTGAGTACGCTGACGGTCACTTCCTCGGCGGCATCGTTCAGGTGATAACCGATGCGTCCGGACAGAGAGCCTTCCTCGCCAACTTTGAAACCGGCGGAGGTGGCGACGATTTCCCGACCGATCAGAGTCAGCGCCGAGAGTTTCTCCACTTCGCCGCTGGCTGCCGACAACCCGCCGATCCCTTCGTTGATGCCGATGAGTTGCTCCAGGGAGCTGAACTGGGCCATCTGCGCGGTGAACTCGGTGGCGTCCTGCGGATTGAGCGGATCCTGATTCTGCAACTGGGCCACCAGGAGCTTAAGAAAGTCTTCCTTGCCCATGGTGGTGCCACCCAGGCTGGAAAAAGCCGAGGGACTGGTTGTGGTACCGGTGATACTGCTGATATCTGCCATTATTTTGACTCGCCTCCTTTCTGTCAGATTCTCAGGCTCAATCCCGAGCCCTGTCGGGCGATGGGTTGCGCTGAGGGTGGTACTTCTGCCGGGGTCCCCTTATATCCTGCAAGGGTTGCGGGCATATTCTGATGTCCGGTGAAACCATGCTGCTGAAACGACCCCCGGTTCCCATTGTGCTGGGAATCGACGCTGACCTGCAACTGGTCGATCTTCAGCCCCTGCTGTTCGAGGGCATCCCGCAGGCGCGGCAGGTGCCGTTCGAGCACCTCCTGAACCTGCTGGCTCTGAGCATGGAGATGGGCACGGACACTATCCTTGTCCATCACCAGTTCCACCTTGATCTGCCCCAGTTCTTCAGGGTGCAGGCGCAGGGTGATGCTCCCGGCGTCTTTCGCCTGGTGCAGGGAAAACTTCTCGATGGTCTGTTCGACAATACGGTTTTCACTGATCAGCATGCCGGAGTTCAGACGGACCTCAGGTCCCTTGTTTTCAAGACCCGTGGCCGGAGCCTGGGATGGCCGACCGCTATCGACCTGCAGAGCATCCTGCCCCTTGTGGGTAAATCCATCTGTTTCCCCGGCGATGGTCGCCTTATGGCCGAGAGAAAGTTCAGGAACTTCTCCAGCCTCGTCGGCAGTGGCATCGACAGACAGGGTTGGCTCAGCCACGGATTCTTCGATCTGGCCGTTTTGAGCCAGCCGGAGTTGACTGTGCCCTGCTGCTTCCTTGTTCGGCCCGATCGTATCGCTTTTGACCTCCACAGACTTGACGCCGAGGATTTCGGCGAAACGGCTTTCGGACAGAGAGGTGGAGCCCTTCCCTTCGCCAGCGCTTGCCTGTGCTGATCCACCTTCGGTTTTGGCCATGAACATTTTCAGGTCAAATTCGGCCTCCTGATCCAGAAGGTCTCCCTGAGCGGACATGTTCGCCCCGTTCACTTCGGCCATCTTGCCCTGGGACTGTGCCGTTGCAGCAGCCGCCTTCAGATCCTGACCGGATAAAAAATCAGGATTCTGCTGCCCTTCCATGGCCAGAAGATCCTGACCTGGCAGCATCGAGCCGTCACCGAGGAACTGTTGGCCCTGCAGTGCGGCTGGCGCAAAGCCTTCATGCGGCATGGACGCTGGGACAACGCCCATGCCGGCAGCCAGTAGAGCCGCCATGAGGTCCTGGGAGGCTTCGTGGCCGTTCCAGGAAAGACCTTCTCCCTGTGCCTGTTGTAGAAAAGGAAGGAAATCTCCGGCCGGTTGCCCATTGGCGGCACCGGTGCGCCCTTGCATGAGCTGGCTTCCATTTGTTGCGATAGGCATCATGTTCATCATCGTATTCACCTCCTTTCTTTTTCAAATCCCCCTGTGGTCAGGGGGCACTTCAAAACCGGCGATTACTCCGGTTCGATGTTGCTGAAACGGCGACTTAAGCTGGCCGCCTTCTTCCGTTCCATGTTGTTGAGCAGTTTGCCGGCCGATTTCTTGCGCATACCGGCCAGAATACCAATGGCCAGCTCTTCGTCGAGCGTCGAGATAATGGCAGCGGCCTTGACGGGATCCATTTTTTCGTACATCAGACTCAACTCTCCGAGACGCTCAGCTTCAAGGTTGTCTCTTTCGGCCAGAAGCTGTTCGAACTGCTGACGCAAAACGTTCAACTCGTCCAGCTTCTTATCGACTTCGGTCTGCAAAGACTTTAGCTCCATTTCACGCTGGTCAAGCTGCCGGTCTCTGTCTTCAAGGCGAGCCCGCTCTTCCTGCAGAGAAAGGAGGATCCGGCGTTCCTCGACAGACTGGATCGGCTGCACGTCCAGGGACCCTGGCTGGGCACTCAGCTGGGAGGGACCCAGAAAAACGGCGGCGACAAGAGAGGCGTACAGAAAGGGCGGTAAGCGGAGGCTCTTCATGACTTAATCCTTGGAATGAAAAATAACAGCCAGCTCGTCTAGATTTTTGGCCTCCAGACGGTTCAGGACCCGATGCTGCTCCTGCAGGTGCTTTTCCTTGATCTTTTCCATCAGTTTTTTTTCACGGCTGGCCTCACACAGCTTCTCCCGGCAGGCGGCGATGGCTTCCCGACAGTGTTCGACAGCATCGACGAGGGCGGCCAGCTGCTGAACCTGGTGGCTGATGCGGTTTTCGTAGAGCTGCATCTCATGCACCGTCATGCCCACCTGCTGGCACTTTTCCCGCTCGCTGTAAAGCCGGCGCAACTCCTCTTCCTCGCGATTGATTTCGGCGATGAGCGCGGCTTCCCGCTCGAAAGCTTCCGCCAGCTTCTGCTGGGCCTGGTTCTCCAGAATGCGGCGATAGTTCAGCACGGATTCGAGTTTGAACGTCTTCATGACATGACCTCGCAGGCAAAATTATCCGCGCAGTTTTTCGCGGCGATCGAGCACAACCTGGCGCAGGTGGGGCAAAGTCGACTCCAGGTCCACGGCCTCATCCATCCCCTGGCAGAGAAAGTCGTTGACGGCATCGATGCGGGTAAGGGCGTAATCGATCTTGGGATTGCTGCCATTGGCGTAGGCGCCGATATTGATGAGATCCTCAGCTTCCCGGTAGGTAGCGAGGATCTCCCGCAGCTGCCCCGCCAGTTTGACGTGCTCGGGATCGACGATTTCACGCATGACGCGACTGGCGGAATTCATAATATCGATGGCGGGATAGTGATTCTTGGCCGCCAGGTCGCGGGACAGGACAATATGGCCATCGAGGATAGAACGGACGGCGTCGGCTACCGGTTCGTTCATGTCGTCCCCTTCCACCAGTACCGTATAGAGAGCGGTGATGCTGCCGCAGCCGGCAAAGCTGCCGGCACGTTCGAGCAGCTTGGGGAGGGTGGCAAAGACGGAGGGCGTGTAGCCCTTGGTGGTGGGCGGCTCGCCGACGGCCAGGCCGACCTCACGCATGGCCATGGCAAAACGGGTGACCGAATCCATCATCATGAGGACATCCTGACCTTGTCCACAAAAGTATTCGGCGATGGTGGTGGCGACGAAAGCCCCGCGCATGCGCAACAGGGGTGACTGATCGGAGGTGGCGACAACAACCACGGAGCGGGCCAAACCTTCGGCACCCAGGTCGCGCTCGATAAACTCCATCACCTCGCGGCCGCGCTCCCCGATGAGGGCGATGACGTTGACATCGGCGCGGGCATGTTTGGCCATCGTCCCCAACAGCACGCTCTTGCCCACACCGGAACCGGCCATAACGCCCATACGCTGGCCGATACCGCAGGTGAGCAGGCCGTTGATGGCGCGCACGCCCAGGTCGAGGGGCTGCTTGATTTTCTTGCGCTGCATGGGACCGGGCGGAAGGGCATACAGGGGCAGGCGGCGGCTGAGGTCAAGGGGAGGACCGCCATCCATCGGTTGGCCCATGGCGTCGATCACCCGGCCGAGCAGTTCTTCGCCGACCTCCATGGAAGCGCAGCTCTGACAGACGCGGATGAGGCTGCCCGGCCCCAGACCGCGCAGCTCCCCGAGCGGCATGAGCAGGGCGCGGGAATCGCGGAAACCGACCACTTCCGCCGGTACGGGGTCGCCGCCATCGAGGGGGGTCAGCTCACACAGCGTGCCGACGGAGGCGTTGGGGCAATAGCCCTCCACCACCAGGCCGACGATCTTGGTGACCTTGCCCCGCACCTGGAGCAGATTGAGATGCTCTATGGAGGCGGCCAGCTCTTTCATTACTCGTGACCTGTCTGCTCGGCCAGATGCTGGCGGATCTGCGCCAGTTGGCTTTCCAGGGTAGCGTCCACCTGCCCGAGGGTCGACTCGACCAGACAGCCGCCGCGGGCGATAGCGGCATCGCCTTCAAAGATGATATTTTTGAGACCACTGATGCTGGCGATGAAGAGGGGTTTTTTCTCCTTGACCACCTCCAGATCCTGGGGATTGACCCGGATGTGGTACTCATCGGCCTTGATGGCGGCCTTCAGAGCCCTTTCGATCACGTCGACGATCATCTCGCTGTGCTTTTCCACTTCAACGTGAATCACCCGCTCGGCAATGGCCATCACCAGCCGCAGCATGTCCTCGACGCTGCTTTTATGGAGGGACTCCCGCAGCTGACTGATCTCTATTGCGGCTTCAGCCAAAGCCTGGGCGCTTTGCCCGAACAGCGCCTCAGCCTCCTGCCGGCCGGCTTGACGTCCCTTTTCAAATGCGGCTTTCTCCAAAGCTTCGACATCGACAGTCGGGGTGGACATCGGTTCCGCCGAAGAAGAACCGGCGGTCTTCGCCTCAGATGACATGGCGGCTTCATCTCGGGCCTCGTCGATGCCAAAACCACCCCCGCCGTCGAAATCGGCAAAGAGAATCGGTTCAAAGGTGCTGTTTTCCGTGCTGCGATAAATTTTAGACAAGGACATCGTCTCCGCCCCGACCCGGGATAATCAGTGTGCCTTCTTCTTCCAGACGCAGCGCGATCTTGACGATGGTCTGCTGCATCGACTCCACCTCGGACAGCCGCACCGGCCCCATGGCTTCGAGCTCCTCCTCGATCATCTCCGCCGCCCGGATGGAGATGTTGCTGAAGATCTTCTCCTTGACCTCCGGCGTGGCGGCCTTGAGGGCCAGCGTAAGAGTATCGTTGTCGACCTCGCGCAAAATCTTCTGCAGGGACGGGTTGTCGAGCATGACCAGATCGTCGAAGGTAAACATCTTTTTGCGGATGGCCTCGGCCATTTCGGGATCGACCTCGTCGATGCGCGTCAGGATATTGCGGTCGGCGCCCTTTTCCATACGCGCCAGGATATCGACCACCGTGTCGATACCGCCCAGCTCCTGCTGCTCCTTGTCGGAAACAACCCCGATTTCCCGCTGTAGGGCGTCTTCAATATGTTTGATGACATCGGGAGAAACCTGTTCGATTTTGGCGATGCGGTACATAACGTCCGATTTCAAGTCGTCAGGGAGATAGGAAAGGATGCGGCTGGTGTGGTCGGCCTTCTGTGTCGACAGGATCAGGGCCATGGTCTGCGGATGCTCGCTGGCCAAAAGGCTCGCCACCACCCGGGGTTGCATAAGGGCGATGGTCTCCAGGGGACGCTTTTCCGTGGCGGCGGCGACCTGTTCCATGAGTTGCTCGATGCGCTTGGGATCGCCCGATTCGGAGATGGCGTTTTTGACGAACTCATCCCCCTTGACGAAGATGCCGGCGTATTCGACCTGCGCCTTTTCATAGGCGGAAATGACCTCGCGCGCCAAGGGTGCCGGCACATGCTCCATACTGACCATGCAGCGGCTGATGGCCCTCACCTCGGCGTCGGAGAGTTCTTTGAACACCATGGAAGTGGCGCGCTCCCCCAGGCAGAGAAGCAGCATCGCCGCTTTCTCCACGCCGGACAAATCGAAAAACTGTACAGTCGGCTTTGCCATGTCCGTGTCCTACCTCTGTCAACCTTCTTTGAGCCAGGTCTTGATTACCTGAGCCGGGGTGGTTTTTCCTTCAATCGTCGCCGTACGCAGTTGCTGAGCCGGGTCAACCGTGGCGGAATGGGCCGTGTCGTGGGTCAGCAATTCGGCTTCCAGCTGTTCAACCGTCTTATAGTGTTCCGTCACTTCGCCTTTAAGAGTACGCAAAAGCGGACGCACCAGCAGGAGATAGGCGAGCAGGCCACCAAGGAGGATCAGCCCGTACTTGACATAGGGAAGGTAGTCGTAAAGGGAAGGCGCTGGCCCCGGCGTTGAAACGATCTCGTCAGCGAAACCGCTCTCAAAGGGCATGGAAACGACCTGGATCTGATCCCCCCGGCCCTGGTCGATGCCAAGGGCGCTTTTGACCATATTCTCAATGGAGAGCAGCTCCTGTTCATTGCGCGGCGCGTAACTGGACGCCCCCCCTTCAGCGCCGGGCACCAGGCGATCAGCGACCAATACCGCCACGGAGAGGGCCTTGACCGTCCCTACGGGCTCCACGATACGATTGATCACCTTGCTTATTTCGTAATTGATCGTTTCCGAACTGCGGTTGCTGGGGATCGCGCCCGCCGTGGCGGCGGCTCCGCCTACATTGGCGGCAACACCGGGAATACCGCCGTTGACTTCGCCGCCAGAGGACTCTTCCGAGACCTGCTCACTACGGGGCACAGAACCTTTCGGATCGTACAGTTCTTCTACTTTCTCCACCTGGGAGAAGTCGACCTCGGCCGTCACCTTGACCAGGGAGTTACTCACCCCCAGGGCCCGGTCAAGCAGGGACTGCGCCCGCTCTTCCAGCCGCCGCTCCAGCGTCTGCTGGTAATCGAGCATACCGGGTGTCATGGGACCGCTCGGTCCCTCCTGACTGCGGCGCGACAGCACACCACCGCTTGAATCGATGACCGTGACATTCTCGGCCTCCAGGCCTTCGATACTGCCCGCCACCAGATTGATGATCCCCTGAATCTGCCCTTCCTTAAGCTTCTGCCCGCTGGCCAGCTTGAGGATGACTGAAGCGGTGGCATCCTTCTGCTGCTCCTTGAACAGGCGCTTCTCCGGCAGAGCCAGATGAACCCGAGCACCTTCCACCGGCGCCAGGGACGTGATGGTTCTGGCCAGCTCGCCCTGCAGAGCCCGCTGATAATTGACCTTCTGGGCAAAGTCGGTCATGCCGAAGCTCTGCTTGTCGAAAAGCTCGAAGCCGATGCCTCCCCCTTGGGGAATGCCTGACCCCGCCAGTTCGATACGTACCTCGTAGACCTGGTCGGCCGGAACATGAATCGCGCGGCCGCCGTCATCGAAACGGTAGGGGATCTTGCGCTCTTTCAGCCAGGAAACAACCGAGGACGCGTCGCTGTCGGACAGATTGGCAAACAGCAGCCGGTAGTCAGCCACCCGCGCCTGCAGAATGAGGGTGGCAAACAGCGCCACGCAGACGAGAACCACGGCCACGAGGCTGAGCTTGCGCGACAGAGGCCACTCGTTGAGACTCTGCAGCAGCGTCCTTTTTTCTCCCCCGTCGGCAGGGATTTTTATCTTTTGTTCTGCCATGAACCAACAACCTCCTGAAATACCGATTCTCAGGTATTCTGATTAGATCCGGACCAGCCTGAGTGCATCAGACCTGCATGCGCATGATCTCCTGATAGGCTTCCACCACCTTGTTGCGCATCTGTACCATCAGACGCATGGAGATGTCGGCTTCTTCCAGGCTGATCATCACTTCGTGGAGGCTCTGGGCTTCACCGGTGTGGAGTCTCTCCACGGCCTTGTCCGCATTCAGCTGGGACTGGTTGGTCTGGTCGAGCACTTCCTTCAAGGTCTGGGCGAAACCACCCACCGGTTCGGCCTTGGTGGCAGAGGTGGCGGCGGGGCCCTGCAGAGACTTGAGGTGACTGACGAGAGTGATGTCGTTCATCGCTTATCCTACCTTCCTATCTCAAGGGCCTTTAAGGCCATGCGTTTGGCCGTCTTGATGGTGGTGATGTTGGCCTCGTAGGCGCGGGTGGCCGTCATCATATCCGTCATTTCTTCCATCAGGTTGATATCGGGCATCGCCACATAACCTTCGGCGTCGGCGTCAGGGTGGGCCGGGTTGAAAACCAGGCGCGGCGGCGACGGATCCGTAACAATGCGGGTAACCTCAACACCCTGGGCGACACCCCGCATGCTCTGTTCGAGCCGATCCGCAAAGCTCAGGTCGGCGCTCTGAAACTGCACGGTCCGCCGCTGATAAGGACCCCCTTCGGGGGTTCGTGTCGTTTCGATGTTAGCCAGATTCGAACTGATGGTGTTGAGCCGTGTCTGCTGGGCCTTAAGGGCGCTGGCCCCGATTTTCAGGGATTGAAAGACGTCCATCATTAACCTCCTCAGCGGCCGTCGCCGGCCACATATTTCAACAGTCCCATCTTCTTGTTGAGAGACTGTACCGCCGCTTCATACAAAATCTGGTTTTCTGCCAGAGCCACCATCTCCTGATCGACGTTCACGCCATTGCCATCGCCGATTCCCGAGCGATCGGGCGTGCGGATGAGGGTGCCCTGCACCTGTTCCAGACGGCCGTTGCCAATGGGAAAATGGGCGGGATGGGTCATCGCCGGTGTGACGCCGGGATGTCTGATGGCCTGCCGCAACTGTTCTTCGAATTCAAGGCGGGCCGGTGAATAGCCGGGCGTGTCCGCGTTGGCGATATTCGAGGCGATCACCTTCTGGTTCCGGTCACGAAGATCGAGCACCTTGTGAAGAAGTCCTACCGTTTTATCGAATAGTCCCAGATTCGACATGTCGTCCTCTCTTTCATGACATCAGGCGTCTGTCAGCAGTCATAAAAATGACAGGGCTGCCGTTAGGATTTTTCCCGTTGCATGGCCAGGGCTTCCCGGGCCATTTTACGCCAAAGTTCACTACGACCCTTTTCGGCCAATTCCCGCAAAAACTTAAGCCCGAGGCTGCGGTTACCCGTCTGCAGATGGATCTGAGCTACCCGATAACGGGCTTGGTCCGCATCAGCAAGAGTCTCGGCCAGATGCGTAAAAAACGGGAGCGCCGGTTTCGGTTTATCATCGCGATAAAGAGCTTCTGCCCGCAGGAAAATATCCTCAGGATGGGCATCTTGCAAATTCCTGTCCATAAGTGGGGCCAGGCGTTTTTCTACCTCGACATAGTTCTCAAAAGACATGAACAGGCGGGCAGCCAGACGCTCTGTCTCGCGGTGCGCTGTTGGCCCGGCCGCCAGCAGCAGATCGACGGCTTCACGGCGCTGACCAACATCGTCCAGCGTCTTGAGGCGAAGATAAAACAGCTCCGGGGCATCCTTGCCCCTGGGATGGCGCTCCCCGTACTGGGAGACATAGCGCTCCACCCGCGCCAGATCGCCCAGACGATGGAAACATTGCACCAGAGGGAGGTAAGCGACCTCGACACCAGGAGCCACTTCGTCATAATCGAGCAGAAACAGATAGAGGCGCGCGGCCCGATCCCAGAAACCGAGCTGCATGAAAACGCCGCCGAGTTCAAGGAGAAATTCCCGGCCCACCTGGGCGGCCAGCAGCAGCTCGCGGTTCTGCTCCACCCGCACCAGGGCGTCGACATAGTGTGCGTCCGCCACCAGTTCCCGCACCACGCCGGGAAGGGCTTCTGCCATAAGAGCACTGACCTCCCGGCTGAGACGACCTGCCGCGTAGTCCCGCAGAAGAACCTGCAGGGTTTCCACGCTTTCCAGCTTGCGGCCGCTTAAATATTCGGTCAGGGCGTATTTGAAGGTCGCCTCTTCCCGCAGCTCCCGATAAGGGATCTGGTCTGCCAGCTGTCGATACCCGCGAGCGGCCCGGGCCATCGACGTCTCGTCCCCGGCGGCGGCCACCTGCTGGTCGTGCAGCAGCAACTGGCTCCGCCAGGCCCCTTCCTGGCCGGCGAAGGTGTCGACAATGTTCTGCAGCTGCAGCAGGGCCGGCTCCCCACGCCCCGCCCGCACTTGCGCCCGGGCGGCAGCGAAATAGGCCAAATCCTCGCCGGACTGCCCAGAAAGGCTCAACCCCAACCGCAGATACTGCTCCGCCGCCTCAGCATATTCTTTTTGCTCGTAGAGCAGTTGGGCATAGCGGGAGAGGGAAAAGGAACGATGGTGGTCCAAAATCCCCTTTTGCGCCAGCTCCCTGTAGGTCTTCAGTGCCGTGGCCCTTTCGCCACGGGCAAAGAGCAGATCGGCCTGGCGCAGACGGAGGAGTGCCTCGGCCGGTCCCCGAAACTTGGAGGTGGCGGCGGCGAGGCGATTGCTGGCGGTCTCCAGACGTCCCAGGGCCAGATCGAGTTCAGCACGAAAAAGTTCAAGATAGGGTCGCAGAGGGCTCTGCTCCGACAGACCCAGGTCGTCGTCACGCACCTGGTGGACCGCTTTATAGGGCTCGCCCGCCGCTGCCTCGGCCTGCACCCGCAGGAAGCGGCGCAGAGAGTCTGCCGAACCCGACATGGCAAGCTCAAGCAAAGCCGCCGCTTCGACGGGACGCCCGGACCGCAGCAGCAACTCCCCCCGCAGCAGTCGAAACAGTTCGGGGTCGGTCTCTTGCACCAGGGAACCGCCCGGTCCTTCCAGGAGGGTTAAAGCCGCCCCCCAGAGCCTCTCCCGACCCTTCTCGACAATCTCCGTCAGCGCGGCAGGCAAGGGCTTTTCCTCTCCCAACGCCGACAACGGAAAAGGCGGCAAGGAATAGCCGGGGGTGAGAGGAAAAGACAGCGGCGTCTCGTATTCAGAGAAAAAGGAGGGCCAGCGGCCCGTGTAAGGTGAAGAGACGCCCTTGCGGCCACTGGCGCTGCCGGCATCGAGGACCGGTCCGCCTGGCAGTCCAAAGGCAATAGCCGGACGGGCGCGGGCGTTATCGGTCACCCAGAATATATCCAGATGAAGTTGCCGGGTCTGGCGATCAGAGGTTATTTCGACCCGCCGCACCGCCCGTCGCACCAGAAAGGAGAGAATGGCTTCCTGCTGGCGTTCGCCGAAGAGGACATCCACAATTTCGCTGTCAAGAGGCAGGGATCTGAAGGTCGGCGGAATATAAGCTCCTGGCAGCAGCAGATCCACCCGGTGGCCCGAAGTACTGACCCGCGCCTCGGGAATTTCCGGGAAAAGCAGAGAGATCCGGGTGAAGCCTGGAGCGGCGGTTTTACTCATTTCCAACAGAGGTATCCGGTTCTTTTCCACTGCCGCCTGCGCGACGACCCCCGTGAACAGGACCAGAACGACACTAAAAATCAGGATGCGATTGAACATTCCCACTCCCCTCAACGACGCGCATAGGTTACGCCTGCCCCAGAAGAGCAAAATGCGTTCCAACAGGGTTGACAGGACCGCAAAGGCCCGATCGACGGGAAGCATGTCTCGCCGGCGACACTGTCACTGCCGCGGCCGGCATCCGGAAAGTCATATTTTTGACTTCGCCGGTGGCGCATGATGCCTTCATGGAGACATCTTCTGTCAAACCATCCGGCTCTGGGTCTTGATAGGCCGCGCCGACTTGTCTCAAAATTCGGCAAGCTTTTTGCTTAAAACTACCCAGCCAGACATTCACATGTCAGAATATACACTTTGAAGCCTGAGAAATTCCCCCACGGCGACGCCTGGACAAGCATTTATGTGCCACAGGCATGTGACAGGCACGCCATTCGGGGCCAGCTCTTCACAAGAAAGCCCCCTCCCTTCACCTTTATCTGGTGGAGGATATTAAACCGCCGGCCACCCCGGCGAGCCATGAGGAGACCCATGAGTTCCGAAATTTCAGCCGACCAGATCGAGATTATCCAGGAGTTTGTCCAGGAAAGCCGGGACATGATTGAGCAGCTCGAACCGACCATTATCGAACTGGGCAACAGCGGCGGCGATGAAAAGACCATCAACGCCGTCTTCCGGCTCTTTCATTCGATGAAGGGAAGCGCCGGCTTCCTGGAGTTCAATCACATCACCCGCGTGGCCCACGCCGCCGAGAATCTTCTTGATCTGGTCCGCTCCGGCACCATCGAGCTGCAGACCGCCCACGTGAGCCTGCTGTGCGAAACCTGCGACTTCGCCAAAGAGGCCCTGGAGCACGTGGAAAACTCCTACGAGGACGAAGCCATGGCTGAGGCCGCCGAGGTCATGGGTTCGCGATTGGAAGAGGCCATCACCCTGGCCAAAGGAGGCGGCAGAGACGTCTCCGCCGAGCAGGCGCCGTCCGAGGCCGGGCAGCCCGCCGAAAACGCCGAGTTCGACCTGCAGATGGTGCTGACGGCTGAAATGATCGAGCGTTTTGTCCAGGAAGCCGACGAGCTGCTGCAGAATGCTGAACAGGGTTTGCTGGCCTGGGAGGAAAACCCCGAAGACAGGGACGTTCTCGCCGATCTCTTCCGCCACGTACACAGTTTCAAAGGCAACTGCGGTTTCTTTGGTTACGGCGACATGGAAAAACTCAGTCACCAGATGGAAACGGTCCTCGACGAGGCCAAATCAGGCAGCAATCTCAGTGAAGGGGGGACTGCCGCCGTACTCCTTGAACTCGTCGATGTGCTGCGGGACGCCATCGCCAACGTCGCCCAGGAAGGGAGCGGTCGCATCGACGGCCTTGAGGAGCACCTGGATCGCCTGAAAAAACTCCTCAGTCCACGCCTGGGCGAGATGCTCATCGAACGGGGACTGGTCGACAGCGAGACGGTGGAGGCTGCCGTCAACAGCCAGAGAAAGCCTCTCGGCGAAATTCTGGTGGACATGGGCAAGGTCCGGCCCGAGCAGGTGGCGGCCATCGTGGAGGAACAGCAGAAAAAGAAGACACCCCAGGCGACCGAGGAGGGTCGGGAGAAAAAAGGAGCCGTAAAGAGGCAGGACATCCGTGTCGATCTGGAAAAACTGGACAACCTCATCAATCTCATCGGCGAGATGGTCATCGCCGAGAACATGCTGATTCACAACCCGGACCTGCAGGGCCTGGAGCTGGAGAACTTCAACAAGGCGGCCCAGCAGATGAGCAAGCTCGTGCGGGAGCTGCAGGAGATGGCTATGGTCATCCGCATGATCCCCGTCTCCGGTCTTTTCCGCCGCATGATCCGCCTGGTCCATGACCTCTCGGTCAAATCGGGCAAAAAGGTGGAACTGAAGCTCTTCGGCGAAGAAACCGAGGTGGACAAAACGGTTATCGAGACCATCACCGACCCCCTCGTTCACCTGCTGCGCAACTCCCTCGACCACGGCCTTGAGCCTCCCGAGGAGCGCCGGGCGGCGGGCAAGGTCGAAAAAGGGACGGTTAAGCTGTCGGCCCGTCATGAGGAGGGCGAGGTCTGGATCACCATCGAAGACGACGGCCGTGGTCTCAACCGCGAAAAAATCCTGGCCAAGGCCATCAAAAATGGCCTGATTGAGGGAGACGGTTCGGACCTGAGCGACAAAGTCGTGTACAATATGATTTTTCAGCCGGGCTTCTCCACGGCGGAAAAGATCACCGACATCTCCGGCCGCGGCGTCGGCATGGATGTGGTGAAGCAGAACCTGGAAAAGATCAAGGGCAAGGTCGAGGTCTACAGCAAGCCTGGCGTTGGCACGCGCATGACCCTGCGCATCCCCCTGACCCTGGCGATTATCGACGGCATGCTGGTGCGGGTGGGCGAGACGAGATGCATTGTCCCCATCCTTTCCATCAAGGAAGCCTTCCGCCCGCACAGTTCAGCCATCACCATCACCCCCGACGGCGAGGAACTCGCCCGTGTGCGCGAAAATTTCTTCCCTGTTATCCGTCTTCATGAGGTACTGGGCAAGAAACCGGATCACTTTGAGCTTGACCAGGGCATCCTTATCGTCCTCGAATACCAGGACAACCGCATCTGCGTTTTCGTTGACGAAATTCTGGGCCAGCAGCAGACGGTCATCAAGGGCCTGTCGGACTACATTGGCCATGTCAGAGGTTTTTCCGGCTGCACCATCCTCGGCAACGGTGAAGTGAGCCTGATCATGGATGTCGGCACTCTGATGGAGATCAGCGAAGAAAAGAAGAGCGACCACAGCTGAGCCGGCTTTACGCTGGTCAGCAGGAGTTTATATGCAGAAAGCCCCTCAACCTACCGACATGGGTAACATTGAAGCCAGCGGTGCCATGATGCCGATCTCGGATGCGGAGTTCAATGCGCTGCGCACCCTGATCTACAATCGCTTCGGCATCAATCTTACCGACCAGAAGAAATCGCTGCTGGTGGGCCGGCTGCAGAAGTTGTTGCGCCAACAGGGATTTACCAACTTCCAGAGCTATTACGATTTCCTCGTCAAGGAACCGGGCGAAAAGGGTCTGAGCGATCTGATCAACCTGGTATCGACCAACTACACCTACTTCAATCGGGAAAAGGATCACTTCGACTATTTCCTGCAGACAGCGCTGCCGACCGTGATTTCTCGGCTTAAACAGGAAAACCGGCGGGACCTGCGCGTCTGGTGCGCCGGTTGCTCCACCGGAGAGGAAGCCTATACCCTGCTGATGCTCATGCACGAATGTCTGGGACAGGAGTATAAACACTGGGACGCCGGCATCCTGGCCACGGACATCTCCGAACGTGTGCTGGAAACAGCCGCCACCGGCGTCTATCCGGAAGACCGTATCGCCTCTCTGCCGGAAGCCTGGCGCCGCAAGTATTTCCGCAAAGTCTCGGGAAATCAGTGGGGGGTGGTGGATGCACTGAAGAAAGAGGCGACCTTTCGTCGCTTCAACCTGATGAACACCCAGTTTCCCTTCAAAAAATCATTTCACATCATCTTTTGCCGCAATGTCATGATTTACTTTGACCAGCCGACCCGCGACGCTCTGGTGAAACGCTTCCACCAATCCACCGAGCCGGGGGGCTATCTCTTCATCGGGCACTCCGAAACCCTGGGACGCAACCAGTCCCTCTATCGCTACCTGATGCCCGCCGCCTACCAGAAGGGAACTCTCTGATGGCCCATAAAGTTCGCGTTCTCGTTGTCGATGATTCCGCTCTCGTTCGCCAGATCCTCTCCAGCGGTCTGGCCATGGACCCAGGGATCGAAGTGGTCGGCACCGCCTCCGACCCCTATATGGCCCGGGACAAGATCGTCGAGCTCAAGCCCGACGTCCTCACCCTCGACGTGGAGATGCCGCGCATGGACGGCGTCGAATTTCTGCGCCGCCTGATGCCCCAGTATCCCCTGCCCGTGGTCATGGTCAGCTCCCTGACCCAGAAGGGGAAGCAGATCACCATCGACGCCCTCGAAGCCGGCGCCGTCGACTTCGTCGCCAAACCGACGACGGACATGGCCCGCGGCCTGGCCGCCATGATGCTGGAGCTGCGCTCCAAGGTTAAAATCGCCTCCACCGCCAACGTCTCCCACTGGAAGAGCAAACGCTCCACCCTGCCCCGGCGGGAACCGGCGCCGGGCAGCAGCGCTCTGGCCGAATCGACGGACAAGGTCATCGCCATCGGCGCCTCCACAGGGGGAACCGAGGCCATAAAAAAAGTCATCACCCAGTTCCCCTCCACCATGCCAGGCGTCGTTATCGTGCAGCACATGCCGGCGGGCTTTACCAAAATGTTCTCCGACCGCCTGAACCAATTGTGCGCCATGGAGGTCAAGGAAGCCGAGTCGGGCGACCGTGTCATGCCGGGTCGCATTCTCGTCGCTCCCGGCGGCCTGCACATGCGGGTGCGACGCTCCGGCGGCATCTACCAGGTCGTCTGCGACGCCGGTGAAAAGGTCAGCGGCCACTGCCCCTCCGTCGACGTCCTCATGCACTCGGTGGCCGAACAGGTGGGCGCCAACGCCGTCGGTGTCATGCTCACCGGCATGGGCTCGGACGGTGCTGCCGGCATGCTGGCCATGCGCCAGGCCGGCGCCCGTAACATCGCCCAGGACGAGGCGACGTCTGTCGTTTTCGGCATGCCCAAAGTCGCCTTCGACAAGGGGGGCGCCGAACGGCTCCTGCCTATCGACGACATGGCCGATGAGGTAATCCGCCTGCTGACGGAGAAGAGAAAATGAGTCCTATCGTCCTCGGTGTCGGTGATTACGGTGCCAGCAATAACCTGGGGGACAGCGTCAAAACCTACGCCCTCGGTTCCTGCATCGCCGTCGTCCTGATGGACCCCAAAACGCGCACGGTGGGTATGGTACATGTCGCCTTGCCCGAATCGCGGATCAACCCAGGCAAAGGCGTCGAACGTCCCGGCTATTTCGCTGATACGGGCATCCCCGCTCTTTTGCGGGAGATGGTCAAATTCGGCTGCGATCCCCGCGGACGCGGCATGATCGTCAAGCTGGCCGGCGGCGCCAAAATCATGGATCCCAACGATACGTTCAATATCGGCAAGCGCAACGAACTGGCCATTAAAAAGATTCTCTGGGCCCACGGCATGGGCGCCGTCGCCGAAGACCTAGGTGGCAACTACAGCCGCACCGTCTCCGTTTCCGTCGACACCGGCATCATTACCCTGTCGTCGCCGGGACGAAGCAACTGGACACTTTAGGGATGACTGCCATGGATAAAAAATTTGACCGCGACACCATTATTGACGCCATCCGCAGGGTCCCGTTGCTGTCCCCCAGCGCCTCGCGGTTGCTGGAACTGAGCGCCAATCCAGAACACGACCTGAGTGAGGTCATTGACATCGTCAAATGTGACGCCCCCCTGACGGCCCACGTCCTGCGCATTGTCAACTCAGCAGCTTTCGGTCTGCTCAACAAGATCGAATCCATTGATCGTGCCGTCGCCTACCTGGGAGAACGGCTGGTGGTCAGCATCGCTCTCGGCGACAATGCTGGCGCCCTCTTCAACAAACCCCTGGCCGGCTATGACGGTGAAAAAGGCGCTCTCTGGCGCCACGACCTGCTCACCGCCATGGCCTCCCGCCATATCAGTCAGAAAGCCCGAGTGGAGCTGAATGCCGGCCTGGCTTTCACCGGCGGCATCCTGCATGATATCGGCAAGGGCATTCTCTCCGATTTCCTGCATGACACCGCGCCGGAACTTGTCGAAAGCCTGGAAAAACACGCAATCGTCGACTACCTGGAGGGGGAAAGAGCCCTGCTGGGGATCGACCATGCCGAGGCCGGCTTCGAGGTGGCCACCTGCTGGCAGCTCCCGGAGGCCCTGCAGATGATCATTCGCTACCACCATCAGCCCCATAAGGCGCCGGAAGCCTTTCGCGCCCTGGTTTACGCGGTCCACCTCGGCGATATCATCGCCATGATGGGGGGACGCGGCACCGGGGCCGACACACTGCAATACCCCTTGGACCCAAAATACAGCGACTACCTGGACCTGACATTCGACGACCTGGCTCTGGTCCTGCTGGAAACGGAAGAGGAATTCCGCCGCATCGAAGCCTCTTTTCACGAGACGAAGGAGAACTAGAGTGAAGCGCATTGTCATAGCGGACGACTCCAGCACCGCCCGGATGTTCATACGCCGTTGCCTTGAAATCATTGGCCTGCGCGACGAAACTTTCGTCGAGGCTGCCAACGGAAGGGAGGCTCTCGCCCACCTGAAGGAAGCCCCCACCGACCTGCTGGTCACCGACCTCAATATGCCCCAGATGGACGGCGAGGCTCTACTGAAATGGATCCGGGCCAATCCCAAGCTGTCATCCCTTCCCGTGGTGGTCATCACCAGCGCCGGCAATCCGGCCAAGGAAGCCAGGCTTCTTGAGCTCGGGGCTTTGCGGGTCATCAATAAACCGGTGACACCCACGATACTTGTGGATACACTCGGTTTTTTGCTGAAAAAATAGGAGACACCATGGAACATATCCACGCCACACTCAGAGCCGGCATGACCCGCGCCATCAGCGAGGTCCTGGAAGGCATGGCTTTCATGCCCGTCGAGGAGCTCCCGAACAAAGGGACAGAAACCAAAATCTCCCGGGAAAACCTGCTCTGTGTGAGCTTGCTCGTTCATGAGCCGGTACAATGGGAGTTCAAACTCTTCATGCCCAGAAATCTGCTTGAAGAGATGGGCGAAGCTGTATACGCCGCCCCCCGCGAAGCGCTGGCCGAAAGCAGTCTTCGCGATCTGTTGTTTGAAATACTCAACACCGCCGCTGGCCGTTTCCTCTCTGAAGTCCTCGTCGACAACCAGGAGTTCAGCCTGGGCCTGCCGGAACCCTGCGATTACGATAACTCTATTGCCGACGACCCGCTGATGGAATGGCATTTTGAAGCCGGTGACAATATTTTTGCCGTCACGGTGCTGGGCACCCTGGCAGACAACCTGACCGATCTTGTTCGGCCAGGTACGGAATAAAGTGAACGGACATCCAACGACATTCAATAAGGAGAGGACAGAAAATGGGTAAAAAGATACTGATCGTCGATGACTCCAACACCATGCGTAAAATCGTGACCCGCTCCCTGCGACAGGCGGGAATCGATGTGGGAGAGATTCTGGAAGCCGGGGATGGGGTTGAAGCCCTGGCCCTGCTCGAAGGCCAGAAGGTCGACCTGATTCTCAGTGACATCAATATGCCGAACATGGACGGGATCGAATTTCTGCGTCAGAAGGCCACCCGTGCCGACATCAAAGATATCCCCGTGGTCATGATCACCACCGAAGCCGGAGCGGATATCCTGGGTGAAGCCAAATCCCTGGGCGCCAAGGGGAGCATCAAGAAACCTTTCACCCCGGAGCAGATCGAAGAGACCCTCGGGGGCCTTCTTTAACGCAAGGAGGATGTTTTGGAACTGCAAAAGAACATAATCGAGGCCACCAGGGAAATCTTTGAAACCATGGTGATGCTCGACGTGACCCCGAAGGCTCCTCTCAGCGAAAAGATGACTTCATTTCGCAATTCCGTTTCGGCCATAGTGGGGTTGGCGGGGACCTGCAAGGGGATGATAGCCATTCACACGCCCGATCCGGTGGCTATGGCCATCACCACCAGTTTCCTCGGCATGGAGACCACCGAAATCAATGATGACGTCAAGGACGCCATCGGCGAATTGGCCAACATGCTGGCCGGCAATATCAAAATGGCCTTGAGCGGCAACGGAAAAGATATTACCCTGTCCATCCCTTCCGCGGTTCACGGTGAAGAATACACCCTGAACTGTCTGGCGGATGCAGACTGGGTGACCGTTCCCTTTTCCATCCCCGCCGGGGACTTTCTGGTCGAACTGCAGATCGCCCGCTAACCGCGAATACGACCTGGTCTTTTCGGCACCTTAACCCTCGCCTTCCGGTGGCGTTTGACGTATGATACCCCCCGGATGGCGGGTGACGGTCTCTAGGAGGAACCTTTGCAGGAAGAACTGCAACAGATAATCGTCAGTACAACCCGTGAGATTTTCGAAACCATGATCCCCATGGATCTGGCTGCCGGGCCTCCGGCTACGGAACAGGTTCAGTCGTTTCGCTGCCATGTATCGGGTATCCTCGGCTTTTCCGGGGATATCCGCGGCATGGTGACCATCCATTGCCCGGACGCCGTCGCCATGGCCATCACGGCGAATTTCCTGGGCATGGACGTCCACGAAGTCAACGCCGACGTCATCGATGCGATCGGTGAACTGGCCAATATGGTTACCGGAGGCATCAAAGAGGCATTCAGCGCCAATAACCAGGACATCAAACTGTCCGTGCCCACCGTCGTCGCCGGTAAATCCTACAATATCAACAACCTGACCGACGCCGACTGGGTGATCATTCCCTTTACCGTTTCAGAAGGGACCTTTCTGGTAGAATTGAAGGTCAAACCACAAAAGTCCTGACTTGATGAGCTTGCATGACGACCAAGGTAGCAGTAGAAAAAGTACTCAACGCCAGCATTGAAAATATCGAAGAAGAAATCACCGGCCTGCTCGGCGCCGAGGTCACCCTGCAGAAACATCGCAGCCGGCCCGTTTCACGCACTGATTTTTTCTCCGGTCCACGGGACTACTTCGTCGTTTCCAAACTGGAAGTCTCCGGCGGCCTCAAGGGCACCTGCTACCTTGTTCTTGATCTGAAAGCTGCCATCACCCTGGGTTCCACCCTGGTCATGCTTCCCCAGGACCTCATCAACAAGCGCCTCATGAAGGCGACCCTGGAGGAAGAAGAGGCCGACGCTTTCGGAGAGGTGGCCAACATCATTGCCGGGGCCTATTCCAACACCTTTGCCAAGCATTTTCCTCACAAGCTGCACTTCAAAAAGACCGAAGTCAAATCCTACATCCCTGAAGAGATGGATGCGGCCTCGGATGAACCTTTCCCCGAAGACCGCTATTACCTGTCAACCTCCGAACTGCTACTGAAGGGAAAGAGCCTCGGCCAGATGGAGGCTCTTTTTCCACTGGATCTGCTGGAATACCAGGAGAACGAAACTTCAGGCGCCCCGGTCAAACCAGCAGGCCAAGAGGAGAAAAGGAAAACGGAGGAATCTCCGACGACGGCGCCAGGATGGCCGGCTTCAGCCGAGACACCTCCAGCGGCGCCCGCCGTCGAGTCTGCAGACTCTTCCCCCAGGGAAGAAGCCCCCGGCATTACCGCCAAGGACATTGAAAAAACCCTGCAGGCCGGCTTTACTCAAATAGAAGAGGAACTCGGAGCCTTTCTCGGCCAGGAGATCACCTTTTCCGGCTACAGCGGCCGCGTTGTTAACAAACAGGCCTACCTGACCCTGCCGAGGGATTACTCCGTCTCCACCACCCTGGACGTTTCCGGTGATGCCAGCGGCCAAGCGTACCTGGTGGTCGACCTGAAAAGCGCTATTACCTTGGGGGGAACACTGATTCTGCTGCCACCGGAGACCATCGCCAAGAACCTGCGAAAATCTCTGTTGGAGGGAGAAGAAAAGGACGCTTTCGGAGAAATCACCAACCTGGTGGCCGGCACCTGCTCCCAGATATTCCCCAAGATTTATCCTCGAAAAATTCGCTTCGTCAAGACCGAGGTACAGACCTTTGTCCCGGAAGAGACTGACCCGCAGAGCCCGACCCCCTTCCCTCCCGATGACTACTATCTGTCGTCTTGCACCATGCGCATGGGCAAGAAAGACCTTGGACAGCTTGACATTCTGATTCCTCTCGCCATTCTGGGCTATGTCCCCCCCGAGCAACGAAAAGCGTCAACAAAATCCCCACCTGCCACAGAGGAACCCCTTCCTTCCGGACTCGGCACGTCTGCGGCCGCCGCTCACTCAGCCCCTGAACCGCAGGTTGACACCGGCACCGGTGCAGCCATTGTGGTCGCCGAGGAGATAAAAGACGCAGAACCTTTTGTCAAAAACTTGACAGGGGCAGGGTATCAATGTAAACATTTCACATTCCAAGAAAACTTTAACGAGGCGTTTGCCACCAGCGGCGCCCGTGTCGTTTTCCTGGTTATGCGGGATGTGAATTCTCAGACCCTGGCTGCCATCATCAAGGTGCGCGCCGCCCTCAAAAAAGGGCAGCCGCTGATCGCCGCCGGTCCCCAGTGGACCCGGTCCAGCGTCATCAAGGCCGTCAAATATGGCGTCACCGACATCCTGGTGACCCCCATCGACGGTGGCGAGATCATCCAGAAAGTCCAGGCCCATCTGAGCACCTCCCTGCCAGAATCCCGTTAAACTGCAGAACCATTAAAATTGCCGGGTGGCGCCTTCGGGACGCACCAGATCAGCTCCCATCTCTAGCCCACGGAGACATGCGTGCGTAGTATTTTACTGGTTTCTTCCGATCTCACTGGGCGGCAGGCGCTCGCCGTCAAATTGCGCAAAGACATCGAGTGCATGGTAATTGAGGCCGACAATCCCGACATGGCCCTTAACGCCATGGACAGCCTCGACATCTCCTTGCTGATTACCGATATTTTTCTGCCCGACAAAGGGGGGCTGGCGCTCATGCAGGAGATTCGCCAGCGCTACCCGGCGGTAATGTCCGTTATCAGCCTGCCCACGGACAATCGCCAGTACATTCTCGAAGCGCTGAACGCCGGGGCCCTCTTCTATATCAACAGTCCATTCGACCTGGAGGAGGCGGTTATTGTTGCCGCTCGCAGCCTGACCCATCACGATCTGCAGACCCACAAAGAGAGCAAAGGGGCCAAGATCCGTAAAAGTGAAGGATTTCATGGCATTATCGGCAAATCGCCCAAGATGCAGAAACTCTTTAGCCTGGTGGAGAAAATAGCCGATGACGGCATGAGCACCGTGCTCATACAGGGAGAGAGCGGCACTGGCAAAGAACTCATCTCCAAGGCCATCCATGCCCTGAGCCCCCGGGACGGCAAAAACTTCGTCCCGGTCAACTGCGCCGCCATCCCTGACGAACTGCTGGAAAGCGAGCTGTTCGGCTATGAAAAGGGGGCTTTTACCGGCGCCAACCAGGCCAAAAAAGGGCGAGTGCAATACGCTGACGGCGGCACTCTCTTTCTGGATGAAATCGGCGATATGAAACCCAATCTGCAGGCCAAGCTACTGAGAATTCTGCAGGAAAAAGAATTTGAACCCGTCGGCGGCATCAAACCGATCAAGGTCGATGTGCGGGTAGTGGCCGCCACCCATCGGGACCTGGAAAAGTCCGTCAAAGAGGGCACCTTCCGTGAAGATCTCTATTACCGGCTGAGCGTCGTTCCCATAACCATCCCGCCGCTGCGGGAACGCCGTGAAGACATTCCCGTCCTCATCAAGAAGTTCATGCAGGTGTACAATCGCGGCAAAAAACACCCTTTGCAGGGTTTTGCGCCAAACGCCATGCAGGCCCTGATGGCCTACCCCTGGCCCGGCAACGTGCGTGAGCTGGAGAATCTTGTTCAGCGGCTGGTTATCCTGCATGGCGGAGAAACAATCCAGGTGGCGGACCTGCCGGAGAAATACACGGAGAACATGCCTGAAACTTTCGATGCGGCCCAGCCAATAGAGACCCCCGACACGGACGAATTACCGGAAGGGGCCGATTTCAACACCCGCGTCAGCGAATTCGAAGACCGTCTCATTCTGCAGGCCCTGATGAAAACTGGCGGCAACAAGAAAGAAGCCGCACAACTGCTCAACCTTAAACGCACCACACTGCTTGAAAAGATCAAGAAGAAACAACTCGACAAACTCATCCCCGACAATCTCCTGGGGAAAAACTGAGGCGGGTAAAACCTTCCCTTGCAATCAAAGAAAACGGGGACCGCACCTGAGTGCGGCCCCCGTTTTTTTGGTCCTGCCATTAGCGTGATATTTCCATCTATCCCTTTATCTTCGCTGTCAGCGCCGGCACGAACTGTTTGAGATCGGCCACGACCAGCACATCGGCCACTTCGCCGATGGGGGCATCCTTGTCCGTATTGATGGCGACAATGAACCCCGACTTTTTCATCCCCGCCAGATGCTGAATCGCCCCGGAAATGCCGCAGGCCACATATAGTTTGGGGGCGACGGTCTGCCCCGTCGTGCCCACCTGTCGGCTGTGATCGGCCCAGCCCGCGTCCACCACGGGGCGGCTGGCGGCGTATTCACCGCCCAGCGCCTCGGCCAGAGCAGCTATAATCTCCATGGTCTCCGGTTTACCGATACCTCGCCCTGCACTGACAATGACTTCGGCCTTGGCCAGATCGACTTCGGCTTTTTCTGCCGCCTCGTAACCTAAAAACTCCAGGGAAGTGGGTGTCGTCGCCGTCAGTTTTTCCAGACGAGGCGTCCCCGCCGGCGGACCCTGGGGATTAAAAGCACCGGCCTGCAGCGTCAGCACCGTCACCGGCGCGTCGCCGGCAAGGCGTCGCCGCAGCTTGGCATTGCAGGCCGGCACCACGTAGCCGCCATCCTCGCCGATCTCCACCACCTCGGAGATCTGGGGGGCCTGCAGGGCCAGCGCTACGCGAGGGGCGAGATCCCAGCCGTAGGAGGAATGGGAAAAGACCACCAGGTCGGGTTTTTCCTTCTCCACCACCGACAGAATCAGATCCCTATGCCCCGCGGGATTGTACTCGCCGCAGTCCGCCACGTCCGCCAGGTAGAGGGTGCCGTCATAGGCCGGCTGCACTTGTTCGCTACCGGCCTGGAACATGACCGTTTCGGCCCCGAGTTTGTCGGCGAAGGCCAGCAGTTCGTAGGTGGAGCCCAGCAGGTTTCCATCTCTGTATTCGGCAATCAGCAGTGCTTTCATATCGCGCCTCCCTCTATTTGAAAACCCTCGTCTTTTCTCTGAGAATCCCCACCAACTTGTCAGCCAGTTCGGCCGTATCCCCTTCAAGCACCAGTCCGCTCCCCTTTTTACTCGGCGGATACATGGCCCGGGTGCTGACAAGAGCCTCGGCCGGCTCCAGAGCGGCGACCTCGACGACGGTCAGTTCCTTCTTCTTGGCCTTCATGATGTTGGGCAGGGTTGGATAGCGCGGCGTGTTGAGTCCCAACTGGCAGGTCACCGCCGCCGGTGTGCCGAGACGCACCTTGGCGCGCTTGCCCCCTTCGAGCTCCCGCTTGACGGTGATGCGAGCGTCCTCAAAGGCGAACTCGACGACGGTGGTCACCACCGACATCTTCAGCATCTCGCCGACCAGCACCCCAACCTGGGCCGAGCCCCGATCCTGCGACTGCATCCCGAAGAAGAGAACGTCGAAGTTTTGCTCGCGAGCCACCCCGGCGATGAGAGCGGCGATCTGGAAAGCGTCCTTGTCGTAACTGCGCTCATCCTGCACATGGATGCCCCGGTCGCACCCCATGGCCAGAGCCTTCTTGATGGTCTCCACCACCCGATCCGGGCCGATGGACAAGACGGTGATGTCCGCCTCCCCCACCTGCTCCTTCAGCCGCACGGCCTGCTCAACGGCGTATTCGTCGTACTCGTTCATGCGCCAGGCCAGATCGGAACTGTCAATCCAGGTGCCAGCGCTGTTCACCTTGAACTTCGATTCCATGTCGGGCACCTGCTTAATGCACACCAGGATTTTCATAGGCTGCCTCCCCTTGCATAATGATGATCAACATGATTTCGCCCCGTTTCGGCCCATCAATCAACGAGCCAGGCGCTCCAGCAGAATCTCGGCCAGGTCTTTAGTCGCCAGCCGCCCCTCCAGATCCGCTCCCTTGACGCCGTCCTCGAACATGGTCAGGCAGAAGGGGCAATTGGAGACAAGCAATGGCGCGGCCGTATCGGCTGCCATGGTTACCCGCCTATTGTTGATGCGCGAGCCCAGGTTTTCTTCGGCCAGAATGCGGCCGCCACCGGCGCCACAGCAGAAGCTGTCCGCCCGATTTTGGGTCATCTCGGTAAGACGGCCGCCAGCAGCCGCCAGCAGCGTGCGGGGGGCCTGGTAAATGTCGTTATAGCGCCCAAGGTAGCAGGAGTCGTGACAGGTAGCGGCAAAAGACACAGGACGCAGCTTGAGACGCCCTTTTTCCAGCAGGCGTTCGAGAAAGACCGTGTAATGCTCGACCTCCAGCACCAGACCGAGATCCTGATAATCCTTGGCCAGGGTGTTGAAGCAGTGGGGGCAGGTGGTGACCACCTTCTTTACCCCGTACCTCTTTATAACCTCGACATTTTCGGAGGCCAGGCTCTGATAGAGATATTCGTTGCCGATTTTGCGCAAAGGCTCCCCACAGCACTTCTCCTCCTTGCCCAATATGCCCACCTTGATGCCCGCCGCCTGGCACAACCGGATGAAACTGCGGGCCACGGCAATATTGCGCTGGTCGAAAGAAGCGTAACAGCCAACGAAATAGAGAACATCGACCTCGGCATCCTCGGCCAGGGTCTTGACGCCCAGGTCCGCGGCCCAGTCGCCGCGGGCGGCGTAAGCCATCCCCAGGGGATTGCCGTTGACCTCGGTGTTCTCGGCAGCGGACATTACCTCATCACCGGGGAAAGCGCCTTCCATGAGCACCAGGTGACGACGCATGTCGAGGATCTTGGGAACATGTTCGATGACGGCCGGACAGATGTCCTGGCAGGCCCGGCAGGTCGTGCAGGCCCAGAGGGCGTCGGTAGAGACGGTTTCGATCAGGTTGCTTTCGGGTGATTCGAAAGCCGTCTGCCCGATCTGGTTGACGATCTTCATGGGGGACAGGGGCTTGTCCGTGGCAAAGGCCGGGCAGCGGTCCTGACAGCGCTTGCACAGGGTACAGGCATCAGCATCAAGCACATCCTTCCAGGACAGGTCCGGAACACGGGCCACGCCGAAACTCTCGGCCTGCTCGTCCTCCAGGTCAAGGGTGACCATCTTCCCCCGCGGTCCGCGATCCGCCAGCAGATAATTGGCGCTGGTGGTAAAAATGTGGCGAAACTTGGTAAAGGGGATAAGGGCGATAAAAAGGACAGCCAGCAGCAGGTGTCCCCACCACAGGACTATGTGCAGACCGCGCAGCGTCTCCTCCGAGAGTCCGGCCAGCGCGAGGGCCACACCATGACCGACGGGAGACCAGGTTGCCACGGGCGTACCGAGCTCGGTGACGGCCATGCGGGCGCCTTCGATGAGAAAACCGCTGATCAAGATGGCGAATAGAAGCCCGTGCATGATAGCGTCATCCGGCCCTGTTTCCAGCCCAGCGGGTCGTCGCAGATAACGCCGCACGAAAAGGCCGCCGAGCATGAGCAGGGCGACCAGACCGGCCACATCGAGGACCAGGGAGAAAGCTTTGTAAAAATCCCCCTGGAGAAAGCGGACATCAAACAAGGGATCGGTGACATCAGCTTGGAGAAGGATGAGACAGGTGCCGATGAATAGCAGGAAGAATCCCCAGAAAAAGAGACCGTGAGCAGTACCGGCTCCGGGTACACGCATGACTTTTCCCTGCAGCATCACCCCTTTGACCATCTCCAGCAGCCGCTCTTCCAGGGCGTCGGTGCGGTGCAGGGGGCGTCGCCCCTGACGATAGACGCGGACGCGTCGCCAGAATCCCCACAACATGACAGCCACCGCCACCAGCGCCAAAGCGTACATGGGCAAGAGCACGGCGGCTCCCTGCCCGACATTCCAGTAAATCTCCCGAGTAAATTCCATAGCAGGCCCTCCTGCCCATACCCTTAACACGACCTTACGTTAAGGTCAAATATTTTTATAACACAATTTTATTACAGCATAACCTCTTCTTAGGTATCATTTTTTACAATTGACAACCTGCCTTTTCGGTGCTAACTAGTTCAAAAAAACTTTACGTAAAGGGAATGCCATGACATCGACCCCGGAAGAAATGGTTCAAATTGGCGAACTCGCCATCCGCCTCGGCATCACGACACGAACCATCCGCTACTATGAAGAGATCGGGCTGATGGGTTCTTCCGAGCGACTGGGAGGCGGCGCCCGTCTCTATTCCCGTAACGACATCCTGCGCCTCAAGTTTATCCTTAAAATGAAGGATTTAGGGCTCAGCCTCAAGGAAATGCAGGAGTTGGCCCGCAACTTTGATACCCACAACCAGGATTTCAGCACCATCACTCCTCAACTGCTCGAAATCCTTGACCTTCACATCAACAAGGTTGATGAGAAGATCTCCCGCCTCGCCTCCCTGCGCAAGGATATCGTCGACTATCGTACCCGCATCCAGGCTATCCTGCAGGAACAGTCCAGCGGCAAACCTGCCTAGTCGGGGGGCAGGAAGAGGTCTGTACGCAGCGGGTGCCCCGGTGAGACGGCGTAGCCCTCGAAATCACTTACTCCTTCCTCGCGCAGCACTTCCTCGTCAATAAAAAAACGGCCGCTGCAGGCTGCCGACGGCCGGCAGAGCACGGCGTGAGCCGCATCCGCCACAATCTCCGGTGTCCGACAGGCCTCGGCCGGCACCAGCCCGCCCAGCATGGCCAGCGCGGCGGTGTGGATGACCGTCTTCGGCCAGAGGGCGTTGACCGCCACCTTGCCCTGAAACTCGGCCGCCATGCCCAGAACGCACAGGCTCATACCGTACTTGCTGATGGTATAGGCGGTGTGGTCCTTGAACCAGCGCGGGCTCAGATCGAGGGGCGGCGACAGATTCAGGATATGGGGGTTGTTCCCCTGCAGCAGGTAGGGCAGGCAGGCCTGGCTGGCCAGAAAGGTGCCGCGCACATTGACCTGAAACATGAGGTCGAGACGCTTGGGCGGCGTCTGCAGGGTGCCGGCCAAATAGATGGCCGAGGCGTTGTTGACGAGGATGTCGATACCGCCGAAGGTTTCCGCCGCCTGGGCCGCCGCGGCAGCCACCTGTTGTTCGTCGCGAATATCCATTTGCAGCGCCAGGGCGCGACCGCCAGCGGCCTCGATGTCCGCCGCCACGGTATGGATGGTGCCGGGCAGGCGGGGATGAGGCCGGCTGCTTTTGGCGGCAATGACGATGTTGGCGCCGTCACGGGCGGCACGCAGGGCAATAGCCGCACCGATGCCCCGACTGGCGCCGGTGATGAACAAAGTTTTACCTTTCAGGCTTCCCATACCATCCCCTCCTTTTGCATCAACGCTCTTTGCCTTGCAGCATGCCGGCCTTGAGGCGGGCATCTGCCGGCTTGTCCCCCAGATAGATCCCCAGCACCGCTTCGGCAAAAGCGGTTGAGTGCAGCGTCCCCAACAGCTCGCCATTGTGGCGGGCCGTCACAGTCCCGTCGCCGCCCAGTTCCAGTTCCACCCGGTCACCCCGCACGAAATCCCGGCCGAACCAGGCCAGAAACGCCTTGGCCTCCTCTCCAGAGGCCAGGGCGGCGGACTGGTTGGCCAGCCCCTCGCGAAAGGCCTCGATTATTTTTTCCTTTTCCACCTTCTTGTAAAGAAAGTCCATGAGGATGAGCTTGGCCCCCGGACTGGCCAGGGTTTCCGACAGACTGCGCACG
Source organism: Desulfuromonas sp. AOP6 (assembly GCF_009731355.2). Lineage (GTDB taxonomy): Bacteria > Desulfobacterota > Desulfuromonadia > Desulfuromonadales > SZUA-540 > SZUA-540. The sequence continues at coordinate 917,940 of NZ_AP022810.1, read as the reverse complement.
GGCGTGGCGGTATAGAGGGACCCGATATAGATGTCGAAGAAGAGTTTCTTGCGGATGCCGTGGCCGTTGTGGTGCAGGGTTTCACCCTGCACCTCCAGCCGGTCCGGCAGTTGGACGCCTTCGACTTCGACCGCCAAGACCGGCAGCGGCGCCAGCAGCAGCAGGGACAGCAGCAGACGAACGATCATAAATCCTCCCCTTTGTTGGTTGAGTTGCCCTGACCCTGGCTGAGCCGGTCCAGCAGCCCCAAGGCCGCCAGCGCTTCCCGCAGCCGCCAGGGCTCGGCCAGGTAATCGCGCATGAAGACGACTTCCGAGGCTTTCAGGTAGGCGATGAAGGGATCCGGCGCAGGGACGGGAAGCATGCGTTCCAGCACCCGGGCCACGGGCAGCTCGACCGGAAAGGTCGCCACCTTGGCGGCCCGCTGGACGAGCTTGTTGACATAGAACAGGATCGTCTCCTCCAGGCCTGCCACATAATCCCGGTGCCCGGGCCGAATGCGCAGTCCGCGCAGCGCCTGCAGTTTTTTGAGGCTGTCGCAGTAAGCCCGGTAGTTGGCAAAGCGCCCCTGCAGGGTCTGCAGGTCAAAGTCGAGCAGCGGCGCCTGAAAGATGTGACGCAGCAGGATATCGCCCGTCACCGCGCAACCGTTGACCTGATAGACCAGGTCGCTCTGGCAGTGGCCCGGCGCCGCCAGCACCCCGATGCCGAGCCGGGCCGGCACGTCCGACTCCTCGACGATCTCCATCCGCTTGGGCAGGCGCGGAAAGAGTTCGCTACGCTCCAGCCCCCGGCGAAAAGCGTCGACAAAGCCCGGCGCGAAGCCCAGCTGTCTCAGCTCATCCTCCATGAAAGTCAGGCGCTGCTCATGATGGCGCATCTTGAGCGCATCCAGGCGCGGCACATAGATGACGGCATCGCTGTTTTCGGCGATAAAACCCGCCAGCCCGTAGTGGTCCACGTGACAATGGGTTATGAACACATGACGCAGCCGCGAGAGATCGACGCTGCGGCACAGGGCCTGCCTCCCCTCCTCCGTGGGCGGGCCGGTATCGAACAATACCGGCTCGCCCTGGAGCTCCGTCGCATAGAAATGGACCTCACCCACCATGTAGGGTGTGTTGACCGTGTGCTTGCGCAGGCTTTCCTCCCCTGGAGGCTCGGGAACAGGCGCAAAAACGGGTTTATCCGCAGGCATCATGACCGCCCTGTGGCTCACTGGAAAATATATTTTTCAGCGCTGATGGCCTCTTCGGCTAGTCGCCGCTTGGCCGGCAGCAGACCCGTGGCGTCATAACGGGTGTAGCGGCGGATGCCACTGAGCATCATGGTCAGATTATCCCCTTCTTCCACATAGAAGGCTCCCCGCCGGGCCGCTGTCCCCACCGCCTCCGCCGTTCGGAAAGCGCAGACCTTCACCACGGCGGTCAGCAGTTCCTGGCGCTTGTCGCTGGCTTTGGCCAGAGACTTTTCGGCCCGCAGCACAGCGCTCTCCAGGGCGAAAATTTCGATGGCGATATCGGCGGCGGCCGTGAGAATCTCCTGCTCATCCTGCAGGCGCATGAGGTACTTCTGCACCGCCGCGCCGGCCAGCAGCAGGAAGACGGCCTTGAGATTCTTGAGCAGCACCTTCTCGCGGGCGAAAGGCAGGCTGTCGTCGATCTCCTCGAAGCTCGGCGTCATCAGGCCCTCCAAGGCCTTCATGGCTTCCTTCTGCAGGGGCAGCTCCCCCTTCATGGCTTTGCGCAGGATCATGCCGGGGATGAGCAGACGGTTAACCTCGTTGGTCCCCTCGAAGATGCGGTTGATGCGCTCGTCCCGGTAGTAGCGTTCGGCCGGATACTCGCTGACGAAGCCGTAGCCGCCGTGGATCTGCACCACCTCATCGACGACCTCGGCCAGCACCTCGCTGCAGTAGACCTTGGAGATGGCGCACTCGGTGGCGTATTCCTCAATCCCCTTCTGATAGAGATCGTAGTAGTTGTCCACCCCCTTTTCCAGGGTGGCCAGACGGTTGTCGAGCAGACCGGCCAGACGGTAGACGAGGGATTCAGAGGCGAAGGTGGCGGCGGTCAGGTTGGCGAGTTTCTCCTGTATGGCCCCGAAAGAGGCGATGGGCTTGCCGAACTGCTTGCGCTCGTTGGCGTAGCGGATCCCCTCGGCCAGGGCCATCTTGGCGGCGCCGGTCACCCCGGCTCCCAGCTTGAAACGGCCGACATTGAGGACGTTGAAGGCAATCTTGTGCCCCTTGCCGATTTCGCCGAGGACATTTTCCACCGGCACCTTGCAGTTGTCGAGAATGATCTGGGTGGTGGAAGATCCCTTGATGCCGAGCTTCTTCTCTTCGGCTCCGATCACCAGCCCGTCGAAATCCCGCTCCACCAGAAAGGCGGTGAAGTGTTCTTTGTCCACCTTGGCGAAGACGGTGAAGAGCTGGGCAAAGCCGCCGTTGGTGATGAACTGCTTGGTGCCGTTGAGAAGATAGTGCTTGCCGTCCTCCGACAGGGTCGCCGTCGCCCTTGCCCCGAGAGCGTCACTGCCCGACTCGGGCTCGGTAAGGCAGTAGGCGGCGATCCACTCGCCGCTGATGATCTTCTCCAGGTATTTCTCCTTCTGGGCGGCGGTGCCGTAGTAGATCAGCGGCAGGGTGCCGATGCCGGAATGGGCGGCGTAGGCCACCGAGAAGGAGCCGGCGTAGGAGATCTTCTCGCCGACCAGCATGCTGGTGGCCTTGTCCAGTTCCAGGCCGCCGTATTCCTCCGGAGCGTCGATCATGAGCAGGCCCAGTTCGCCAGCCTTGCGCATCCCCTCCACCACCAGGTCGAAGTTCTGCTGGTCTATTTCTTCAATATGGGGAGCGATGTCGTTGGCGACGAACTGCTCCGTCGTCTCACCGATGGCCCGCTGCTCGTCGGTAAAGTCCTCGGGGGTGAAGACCTCGTCCTTCGTCACCTCGGTTACCAGAAACTCTCCGCCCTTGAATAATCGTGTCGTCATAAGTCACCTCATTTCAGGATTCAGGCTGGCGGCTAACCGAGCCGCTCGAAGATACCGGCCGCCCCCATGCCGCCGCCGATGCACATGGAAACCATGCCGTATTTTTCGCGACGTCGCCCCATCTCCGCCAGCAGGGTGGCGGTCAGCTTGGCCCCGGTACAGCCGAGCGGATGGCCGAGGGCGATGGCGCCGCCGTTGACGTTGACGATTTCGGGATTCAGCTTCAGCTCACGAACCACGGCGAGGGCTTGAGCGGCAAAGGCCTCGTTAAGCTCGATGAGACCCAGATCGGCCTGTTTGAGACCGGCCATCTTCAGGGCCACAGGCACCGCCTCCACCGGCCCGATGCCCATGAGCTCCGGCGGCACGCCACGGGCGGCGAAGGAGAGGAAACGGGCGATGGGCTCTTTCCCCGTCTTCTTCAGATAGTCCTCCGACACCACGAGCACACTGGCGGCGCCGTCGGTCATCTGCGAGGCGTTGCCCGCCGTCACCGTCCCCCCGACCTTGAAGGCCGGCTTGAGCCGGGCCAGCCCGTCAAGGCTCGTATCGGCCCGCACACCGTCGTCGGCAGCCACTGTCTCCCGGTTTTTCGCCACCTTACTGCCGGACAGAGTCGCCGTCTCGATCTCCACGGGGATAATTTCGTCGGCGAAGCGTCCTTCCGCCAGCGCCTGGGCAGCTTTCTGGTGACTGGCCAGGGCGAAGGCGTCCTGATCTTCGCGGGAGACCCCGTACTTTTCCGCCACCAGCTCCGCCGTAATCCCCATGGAGACGTAGGCTTCCGGCCACTGGCTGACCAGAGACGGGTTGGCGCTGAACTTGTTGCCGCCCATGGGCACCGTGGTCATCGATTCGACCCCGCCAGCCAGGATACAGTCAGCAAAACCCGCCATGATACGCTCGGCGGCCAGGGCGATGGCCTGCAGTCCCGATGAGCAGAAACGGTTGATGGTCTGGGCCGGCACCTGGTAGGGCATTCCTGCCCGCATGGCAGCCACGCGAGCCACGTTCATGCCCTGCTCCCCTTCGGGGAAGGCGCAGCCAAGAATCACGTCGTCGACGGTCATCGCCTCGATGCCCGTGCGCTCCAGCAGGCCGCGAATAGCGGCGGCGGCCAGGTCATCCGGACGCATGTCCTTGAATTTTCCTTTGTGGGCCCGGCATCCCGGGGTTCTATAGGCAGCCAGTATATAGGCGTTTCTCATGGAAACCTCCAATTGCGTGCTTGATTGGTTCGGGTTGGCAAAAAGGGACGACTGGCTCAGTTGCGCAGCGGTTTGCCCTTTTTGAGCATGTGTTGAATGCGCTCCGCTGTCTTTTTGTTGCCACAGAGTTTCAAAAACCCTTCGCGCTCCAGGTCGAGCAGGTATTGCTCGCTGATCGGCGTACCGGCTGGGACGTCGCCACCGGTGATGATGCCGGCGATAACGCCGCCCATCTCCGCCTCGTACGGGGTGACAAAGCCGCCCTGCTGCAGATTCCACAACTGGCTGCGGATACTGGCACCCACGCTGCGCCCCGCCGCCTTGACCCCTTCTTCGGGACGGCCCGGCCGGTAATTGCGCGCCAGAGCCAGCACCTTCTGCTTGGCATCGGCAATGAGACGGTCGGCGTTCATGCTGATAGTGTCACCTTCGTCCATGTACCCCAGTTCGTAAAGCTCGGCGGCACTCATGGAGACCTTGGCCATGCCGATATTCTGGAAGAACTTGAAGACGAAAGGAGAGACGTCTGTACCATAGGTCGCCGCCATTCGAGCAGCCCGCAAAGCCATCTCCTTGGTGCCGCCGCCGGCGGGCAGCAGCCCGACACCGATTTCCACCATCCCCATGTAGGTCTCGGCGTGAGCATTGATGGCGTCGGCGTGAATGCAGAATTCACACGCGCCGCCGAGAGCCAGACCGAAAGGCGCCGACACCACCGGGATGGGGGAATACTTGATAGCCATGGTCGCCTTCTGGAAGGCCCGCACCGCCAGGTCCACATCCTCGTAGGCCCCTTCGGCCAGGGCCACGGCCAGCATCATCAGGTTGGCCCCCACCGAGAAATTGGCGCCCTGGTTGCCGATGACCAGGCCGACGCCGTCAGCCTCGGCCCGGGCCAGGGCTTTGTGGGTCATGCTGAGGATGTCGCCGGTGATGGCGTTCATCTTCGAATGGAACTCCAGACCAAAGACGCCGTCCCCCAGGTCGATAACGGAGCAGTTGGCGTTCTTTTCCACCACGGCCCCGCCGCGTTTGAGAATATCCAACCGGATCTGGCCGGGATCCAGGGCCACCGGCCGGTACTCACCGGCGGCCAGGTCGTAGGCCTGCTTCACGCCGCCTTCGAAACGGTAGAAGGACTTGAGGCGGGTCAGCACCTCGGGGATCTCGACGCCGTCCTGCTGTGCCCGTTTGACGAAGGCCGCCACACCGATGGCGTCGAACATCTCGAAGGGACCGATCTCCCAGTTGAAGCCCCAGCGCATGGCGTTATCGACATGGACGATATCATCGGCAATCTCGGGCAAGCGACGCAGAGTATAAAGCAGGGTATCGCGCAGGCTGCGCCAGGCGAACTCAGCCCCCTGGTCGGCACCGCTGACCACCATCTGCAGACGTTTGGCCGGGTCGTCGATCTGGCGGGCCGCGTCGATGGAGGCGAAACGGGGGCGCGCCGACGGCTGGTAGTCGCCGCTGCGGTAGTCGTAGTAGAAGATCTGCGAGCCCCCTTCCCCTTTCTCCTTGCGGTAGAAGCCCTTTTTACTCTTGTTGCCGAGCAGCCCCTTGCCGACCATGGCCTGCATGAACTCGGGCACCCGGAAAACCTCGCGTTCCTCGTCGTCCGGCAGCAGTTCGTAAGAATTGTTGCCGACATGCACCAGGGTGTCGAGACCCACCAGGTCGGCGGTGCGAAAAGCGGCGCTCTTGGGCCTGGCGGTGGCGGGTCCGGCCACGGCGTCCACCTCCTCCACCGTCATCCCCATCTCAAGCATGTGCTGCACCGACTTGAAGATGGCATAGACGCCGATGCGGTTGGCGATAAAGTTGGGCGTATCCTTGGCGTGGACAACCCCCTTGCCCAGACGCTGGCGGATGAATTGGGACATCGCCTCAAGTACCTGCGGATCGGTGTCGTGACAGCCCACCACCTCAAGCAGGCGCATGTAGCGCGGGGGATTAAAGAAATGGGTCACCAGAAAATTTTTACGCACTGCCTCGGGCAACGCCTGCGCCATGTCGTTGACGGAAAGACCGCTGGTGTTGGTGGAAAGGATGGCCCCTTCCTTGAGGTTGGGCACCACCTGGTCGCGAAAGAGCGTCTTTTTGATGTCCAGGTTCTCCACCACCACCTCGACGACCCAGTCGCACTCTTGCAGGCGGGGCATGTCATCGGCGAAGTTGCCCACCTCCACGCGGCGAGCGTACTCTTTCAGATAGAAGGCCGCCGGCTTCATGCGCGCCGCTGTCTCCACCCCTTCGGCGGCAAGCCGGTTGCGCACCGGCGGACTGTCCAGAGTCAACCCTCGCGCCTTCTCCTCTTCCTTCAGCTCGCGAGGGACCATGTCGAGAAGCAGGACATCCAGCCCCGCGTTGGCCAGGTGCGCGGCGATGGTGCTGCCCATCACGCCGGCGCCAAGTACGGCTACCCGTTTGATCCTTATCATCCTTTTCCTCCATTGCTTGGCAGCTCCCTGTCAGGGAAACCATTGCCGGGTTCCAGATACAGGCGGTTTATTTTATCCTGGTATTTCTGATAGATAACCTTGCGTTTGAGCTTGAGGGTCGGAGTCAGTTCGCCGCCGTCCACGGAAAAGTCCCGGGGAATGAGGACGAACTTCTTGATCGTCTCATAACTCGGCAGCCGGTCGTTCACAGCCGCAATGCGCTCTTCAAAAAGGGCGAGCACCTTTTCGTTGGAGACCAGGTCCTCGAAATCGAAGTAGTGAATATTTTCCTGCTGGGCCAATTCGAGCAGGCGCTCGATATAAGGCGTCAGCAGAGCCACCAGGTAGGGACGGCCGTCACCGTACACCATCGCCTGCGAGATGTACTTGTCCAGCTTCAGCTCGCTCTCGATGGGCTGCGGTGCGATGTTCTTGCCCCCGGAGGTAATGATGATCTCCTTCTTGCGATCAACAATCGTGACGAAACCTTCGCCATCGATACGGGCGATGTCCCCCGTCTTCAGCCAGCCGTCCTGAAAAACCGCCGCCGTTTCCTCGTCATTGCGGTAATAGCCCCGCATCACCTGCGGCCCGCGCACCAGCAGCTCGCCATCCTCGGCCAGGGCCAGCTCGGTCTTCTCCAGGGCCTTGCCCACCGAGCCGAAACGGAGCGCTTCCTTCGTACTCAGGGTCAGGGCCGGGCTGGTCTCGGTCAGACCGTAACCCTCGAACACGGGAATGCCGATGATCCACATGAACTCGTTGATGGTCTTGTCCAGGGGAGCACCGCCACTGATGCAGAAGCGCAACCTCCCGCCGAACTTCTGGCGGATCTTGCGAAAAACCAGGCGGTCAGCCAGACGGTATTGCAGCGCCAGCGCCCCCGGCGGCAGTCTCTTCACGTAGCGCTGCTCCACATAGCGCCGCCCCGTTTCTACGGCCTGAAAAAAGAGACGACGACGCAGGGGATTCATCTGATGGACATTCTCGTGGATACGCGCATAGATCTTTTCAAAAAGCCGCGGAACGCACACCATGGTGGTCGGCCGCACCTCCAGCATGTTCTCCACCACCTTCTCCACGCTCTCGGCGAAAGCGACATGGGAGCCGAGCATCAGCGGCGCATGGTAACCTGCCGTCCGTTCCAGCACATGGCTCAGCGGCAGAAAGCTCAGAAACACATCATCCCTCTGCACGTCGCCCAGCCTTTTTGCCCCGTAATAGGCATCGAAAAGCATGTTGGCATGGCTGAGCACCACCCCCTTGGGCGGCCCGGTCGTGCCAGAAGTATAGATGATGGAGAGGACATCGTCAGGCCCGATGGCCTCGATATCGTCTTCGATGGATTTTTTTTCGGCCGCCGTCAGCGGATGGGAAATCTCGGAGAGCTGATAGAGCGTATAGACGGGAAAGGTCAGATCCCCCAAAAAGCGCTCATAAGAGACCACCAGGCGCACCCCGGGAATCTGCTCCCGCACCTTGAGCAGCTTCTCGTACTGCACCCGGTTGGAGACGAAGACAATCTTCGCTTCGGCGTGGTTGATGACATAGGCGGCCTGCTCCGGTGTGTTGGTGGCGTAAATAGGCACGGTGATAGCGCGAGCTGCCTGCGAGCCGATATCCGAGATGGCCCAGCCGGCCCGGTTTTCCGAAAAGATCGCCACCCGGTCGCCTGGGAGAACCCCCGCCTTGCGCAAACCCCTCGCCGCCATGAGCACCCGTTCGTAGAAATGCTCGTACGTCAGAGAGATATACTGTCCCCCCTTCTTGTAGCTGATGGCCGTGCGGCCGGCAAAGGTGACAGCGTTTTCCCGAATCATCCCCGGAATCGACCGATAGGGCACTTCCTGCATAACAAATCCCCCCTTTTTGTCTGCACTCTTAAGTCAAGCTATACACAAGCATTACGTTTACGTCAAGTGGTTTTAAAACATTTTTTTACAAAATGGGAGAACGTGAATATGTAATAGCCAAGGCGCAGTCATTCTGCGCGATGCAAGGGATTAAAGCCCAGATAAGATTGACAAGACAATGGGTTGAACGGAAGGAAAAGGATGATGGCGGGGGTAAAAAGGAAACAGCATTATAAAAGCTCTAATTCTTTTATGACGCGCTGCCGGGTAGCCTCAATCTGTCCGGCAAAAAGCTCCAGAACCGCCGGATTTCGACCGAGGGGCTCGCTACAGCGAACATCTCCGCCCAGCAGATGTCGCCAACTCCGCGGATGCCCGCCAAGAATATCCGTGCGAACATGGTGACCGATGGTCAGGAGCAGGGGTACGATGTGAACGTGCCCCTGCTCCTGCACCAACTCACGAAGTCGCGACAGGGGCGCTGTGCCCGGGCCTCCCCGTAGGCTCGCCACAACCAGCCGCGGAAAACGGGCTTCCAGCATTTCAGCCAACGTTTGAAGTCGCTGCTGCGCTCCAACATCGTGTTCACTGCCATGGGCGGCCACTACCGTTGGCTCGGCCACGTCGATACGGGCGGCCAGGATATCGACCAGCGCCGCCACGGCTGTCGGCACACCGAGCAGAGGGGGGCCAGTCCGCACCTTCAGGTCTCCGGCGGCGGCGACAGCCTCCCCTGTCGTCGCCACGCTCAGCGGCTGTACCACGGCTGCGGCAAAACCATGGCGAGCCAGGTGAGCCAAGGTCTGCGGCAGGCTGCGCACCGCCAAGCCGCGATCTTGCAGAACCCCCAGGATGCGGGACGAACTGAAGGCCCAGCAGAGGACGGCGTCAGGAAATCGCCGCCGCATCCAGCCATCGACCTCTTCCAGCACGGCCAGCCCTTCCGGATCGGTGGTGCCGTTGGTGAGCAGGACAAGGGCGGTATGACGTTTATCCGTCATTGAGGGACTTTTTGCCTCGGGCAGACTGTCGATAGGCATGGAGTCTCCAGAGAGAAACAGTGTCGAAAACTAGTCCAAGTTTACAGCCTGGGCATCTTTCTATACAATAGGCACCTTTAATCCACCTGAAGCGACTGGAAATAACAATGCGTGACGATCTGAATCTGGAAGACTACCGGAGACTGCTGGAAGAACGGCTGGCCGCCATACGGCTGACCCGGGAAGAGCAGCGCAGAGGGGGAGACCCGGTGGAACTGGACCAGACCAGGGTCGGCCGCCTGTCGCGCATGGACGCCATGCAGCAGCAGGCCATGGCCCAGGCCTCGTCCCGCCGCATGGAACAGGAGGTGCAGCGGCTTCACGCCGCCCTTTCCCGCCTGCAAACAGGCAATTATGGCACCTGTGTGAAATGTGAAGAAGAAATCCCCAGCGGACGCCTGCAGATTGATCCGGCCACGCTGGTGTGCATCGACTGCGCCAGAGCGGCTGAGAGAAAATAGCCGGCCCGCCTAATGGCGCTGAACGTTGCCACTTCTTTGCAGCAACCGGCGAAGCTGCTCCACCAACGGTTCATCAGGCTGATAGACACCCTCATCCTCCAACAGCCGGATAAGATCCTGGCGTTCATTGAGCAGCACCTTCAGCTCCGAACTGCGGCAACTGGCGGCGTGGGTGCCGATAGGATGGCCACACTCCTCGCAGACATCTTCGCCGGCAACGGGAAGAACGGGCATATCGGTCACCTTGAAGAGCGTCTGCTCACTATGGCAACGATGACAGCGCCCCTTGATCTTGCGACCGATATTAATATTGGCGCCCAACTTACCGGCGCACTCGAAGCAGAGTTCTTTTCCCGACCAATCCTTCATTCGATTCGACTTTCATTCCTGTTCTACGTTCTCTAAGCGACTGCCTGCCCTATTCATTACTCGCCAAGTCCGCCCGCCGATAAAATCCAACAAACGCCATCACGCCTCAAATGTTTCGGTGTCAGTCGTCGGCCGTGCATTGTCCTTTTGCGTTATCACACGATTGCGACCTTTGGCTTTGGCCTCATAAAGGGCGTTATCCACGCGCAAAAACAAATCTTTCTCCGCCTGTTCCACACCACCCTCGACTTGCCGCAGACCGGCGACGCCAAAACTGGCCGTTATTTGCAAGACGCGACCATCCAGCAGCATGATGGAATTTCCAGCGATCTGCTTTCGAAGCCTCTCCGCCACGGCTGCAGCCCCCTGTTCGTCGGTCTCCGGCAACATGATCATGAATTCCTCGCCACCGAACCGGCTCAGGGTATCGCTTTCCCGGCGGCAAAGTTCGGCAATATCTGCCACAGTCCGTAGGACGCGATCACCCACCTCGTGGCCATAGGAATCGTTAACACGCTTGAAATGGTCCAGATCGAACATAATGCAGGCAAGAGGTTTTTGGTAGCGCACAGCTCTCTTGATCTCAATCCGCAGCCGTTCCATGAGGTATCGGCGATTTTTCAGACCGGTCAGCTCGTCGGTCACCGCCAGGCGATGCAGACGGTCTTCCGCTTCGACCAACCGGACACGCAATCCATGCACGAGTCGGTAGATAATACCAAAGAGGGAAAAAAAAGATAAAATGGCCAGGCCGACGATGAAATAGAGGTTTTTCTGCAAAGCCCGCTCAACCTCGCCGATATTGAAACGGACACTGATGCCTCCGCGGATATCACCAACCTCGTAGCCAGACGCGTGACATTCCAGACAGGAAGACTCAAAAACCAGAGGAGCTATGTAACGAAAATAGATCTCATCCCCTTGGCGCTCGCGGGCAAAAAACTCTTTTTCGCCATGCGCAAAACCGGCCAGAGCAACCCGTTCCAGAGAATCGGGTACATTCCCCGGATTGACGGGATTGAGACTGGTTATACGAAAATCAAAAGTACCCTCCTTGGCCACCATTTCAGAAATCTCACGAACCATCAAGGCCGGGTTCTTCTTGGTATAAACCGTGCCATCAGCGGCCTTGAAATCGGGGTTGACAAGATAGGGGTTGGATTCCGTCCCCGGCCCTTTTTCTACGTAAACGCCGCCATATCGTGAATTCCAGTTTCTTGCAAAAATGATACTCTCAGAGATCCAGCGCCCCTGGGTGAGAAGACCGTCTTCGATCGTCTGTTTGTTGGTGAGGAAAATACCCAGATAAACGGCGGAGACAAATCCCACCATCACCAGAAGCAGGTAGATGAAAAACGAGGTGATAGCGCTTTCCGTTACTTTGGCGTGTAAAAAACCAGGCTTTTGCATAGGGACAGTCTTCTCTTAGCGCAGGGCCGACAATACCAACCGAAACTTAAAACAGACCTCAAAATAACTGAAAACCCCTCCAGCACCAACATTCTTGCAGAACCAGGAAATAGCTCATACAAAACAGGATCCGCCGCAGGGGCAAAGGATGCGCCTACCAGTCGGACAAAACCCTGTTGCTCCGGATATATTCCCGCAGCAGAGCCAGATCGTCCAGCGGCAGATCGACGAACTGCACTCCCATACCGGCAGGAAGATGGGGGTTGCAGCGGTTGTCGGCGCGAAGCTCGTTGACCCAGGCCACGCGCCCCAGACACTGGATGGTGCAACGCGGCGCCGGCAGATCGAATTCCAGGCGAAGGGGTGTATCTGGAGGCATCAGACGTTGTGTTTCGAGAAACATCCCGCCCGAACTCAGATTGACAGAAAACTCTTCCAGAGCCCTCTCCCCTTCAACCCCGAAACGGACCTTCAGATGAGCGGGAATACGGGGTTCCGGTACAGAAGCAGACGCTGGTTTCTTTTCAATGGGTCGTGTTTCATCCATGTGGCACCTCTTGGCAGGGGCTAATGGGTAAGCCATCTTTTTTTTTACAACGGCAGAAACATATGGCCGCTTCGGCACAGCCACCCACCCCTAAAAGAGAAACTGTCAAACCTTTGACCCGGCACATCCCAGAAATCCTGGACTCGGGTCAAATCGCCGAACACTATTTATATACAGAGCAAAAGAGCAAAAAACATTCCATCTTTTTTAATCCATGCGATACAATACCATTTCAGTACCCTACCGGGCCTAAAAACCACACCCCAGGAGGTTTCCTTCCGTGACAACACCGGCCGCAAACCACCACCGCAGTCTTTTTTCCGTGCCCAAAATGGACTGTCCCGCCGAAGAGAACCTTATTCGCATGGCCCTGGAAAGAGCCCAAGGCATCACCTCCCTCTCCTTTGACCTCTCTCAGCGACAGGTCGCCGTCATCCACACGGGCGAGTCGGCGATCATCCTCCAGAAGTTGAAACCCTTGGGCCTGGGCGCACGACTCCTCGAATCCACCCCCATGGACGCTGCCGACGGGCCTGAAGCTGTACCTGCAGGTGATGCCGCTGAAGCGAAGACACTCTGGGTCCTGTTGGCCATCAACGCCTTCATGTTTGTGACTGAAATGGGAGTCGGTCTTTTCGCCCAGTCCACCGGCCTCATTGCCGACTCTCTCGACATGTTTGCCGATGCTGCCGTCTACGGATTGGCTCTCTACGCGGTGGGGAGAGCCGCCCGGCTCAAGATACGGGCCGCCCATATTGCGGGATGGCTGCAGCTGCTGCTCGCCCTCGGCGCCTTGAGCGAGGTTCTGCGCCGTTTCATTCAGGGAAGCGTGCCCATTTCCGGACTCATGATGGCCATGGGCCTGGTGGCGCTGGTGGCCAATGTCACTTCCCTGTTCCTCGTCTCCCGCCAAAAAGATCGCGGAGCCCATATGAAAGCCAGCTATATTTTTTCCGCGAACGACGTTATCGCCAACATCGGCGTCATCGTCGCAGGCGGACTCGTCGCCTGGACCAGTTCTCCTTACCCCGACCTCATCATCGGCACCATCATCGGCGTAGTCGTTCTCAACGGCGCTCGCCGCATTCTGCAGATCAAGGGATGATAGATACAAAGGCTACAGTTCTCTTTGTCAAGCATCCATCATGGAACAAGCCATGCGACGGTTGTGCCTGAAGGGAACAGGGGATTCAATCTGACTTTTTGTTTACCGCTAAAGCCCACCCCGCTTTTTGCCTTTTTAATGGCGACCCAAAGGCGAGGATACGTAACGCCAGGAAGAGGACAACCTATCCTAGCGGGGTTCTGCGAGTATTCGGCTGCCACCACCAGCGCAGCGCCGCCGATCTCCTCTCTGGCAGCACCAGATGCAGGCGGGGCATACTTCCGGCGATGGACGTTGCCAGCGCAGCCGCATAGGGGAACGCCTGCACCGTCAGCAGTCCTGCCCAGAGGAGAGCATCCCCACTGGTCATGCCGTAACGCCAGAGGAAAACCACGGCGGCAAAAAGAAGCAGGGTCAGGATCTGGGCTTCCTCCCAGGCCATCAGGAACGCCTGCACAAGCGCAGGCCTATTCTCTCCCTTTGGCGTTCGCAGAAAGGGCTTACTGGAGGTCCACAGCCCGTTGAACACCGCCCTGGCAATAGAGTGAGTCAGGCCCATGCCGGCAACGGCTGCCCCCAGACTCTGGAGGAAAGTGCAGGAAACCTTGGCCCGATAAAGAAGGAGGGCATGAAGTATTTTAAAAAGGAACATCCCCAGGGTCGGTAGAAGGAATATTTTCAACGGGATATCGAAGGTGTCCGGGAAGAGAAGAAGCCCCAGGGTCCAGAATATCCCTGCAAAGGTAAAGACAAGGTGCATGGCGTCTGTGAACCAGGGGAACCAACCGGTGACGAAATGGAATTTCTGCCCCAGGTCCAGTCCCGAAGACCGCCAGAGCAGCAGGGTGCGCCAGTGCCGCCGCAGGATTTGAACAGCGCCATAGGTCCAACGGAAACGCTGCCCCTTGTAGGCGGCAAAGCTGGTGGGAACAACCCCCACACCGAAAATATGGTTAACGTAAACGCCCTCGTATCCGGCGGCAAAAAGCCTCAGGCCGAGCTCGGCGTCTTCACAGATGCACCACTCTCCCCAGGCCCCAACTCCCTCCAATGCCTCGCGGCGAACCAACGTCATGGTGCCATGTTGTATGATGGCGTTTCGTTCATTGCGATGGACCATCCCGATCTGAAAAAAACCATTGTACTCCCAGTTGATCATGGTCTTGAAAAGATCGGACTGCCACTCCCGGTTATCCTGGGGTGCCTGCACAAAGGCAACATCCTTTTTTTCAAAATAGGGTACGAGCGAGCGTAGCCAATCAGAACTGACAACATAGTCGCTGTCAATCACACCGATGACTTCTGCACCAGGATCGGTCTGGGACAGGGCGTAATTCAGGGCTCCCGCTTTGTATCCCGGCCACTTGGGTAGATGAAAAAATCGGAACCTCGGCCCGAGGTTGGCGCAATAACTTTCGACGGGACGCCAGATTTCCTCGCGGGCGGTATTGTTGTCCACCACCAGCACCTCATAGTCGGGGTAATCGAGGCGGGCCAGACCGTCCAGGGTCTGAAACACCAACTCAGGCGGTTCGTTGTAGATGGCCAGGTGAATGGACACCTTCGGAACCGCAGCTTCCGGGGAGAAGGACCTCGGGACAAACCGGCGGCGCCAGTGCTGAATCCAGAGCATCTCCGTCAGCTCCAGGCCATTGGTCAGAATCACAATCAGCAAAAATCCCTGGGCAGGCAAAAGCAGGGTCCATATCACGAGCCCGACCGTGTTAAAACCACTGGTCCATGGCAGAAACAGGGTCCAGGCCAACAGGGATGAAGCCAATTGGACGAGGGCCGGAAAGAAAAGTCGACCGGCAAACCTGAGGTTGAGCCAGTGGGTCAGAAACAGAATCATGGGGCCAATAGCCAGGACTCCTGCAAACAGGGCCTGCCAACCCCAAAGGGGATTGGGAACCATGGGACCATCCAGGGGATACTTGAGATGTCTTGCCTTGTCGAACATGCCCCAGTACGCGCCGACCCGTCCCTCCAGGGCTTTTTTCCAGGGCTGATCGAAGGCTTCCATCAGGAAGTAATCAATTTTTCCCTCTGCGGCGAGCCCCAGGAACTCCCTGACGAAGCGGGCCTGGTTCACCACGGAAGGGATGGCCTGGCCAAAAACGGCGCCACCACTTGGCCAGCCTACCTCGCCAATGATGACCTTCTTGTCCGGAAAAGCCGCCTGCACCTGACGATAGCGCTCCATGGTCCAGGCCGGCGCCTCGGAGGCCGGGATCCCCTCCCAGTAGGGCAGTACATGGATGGTGATGAAATCGACCGCATCGGCAAGGTCAGGGTATTTCAACCAGACATGCCAGGGCTCGGCGGTACTGACGGGCAGTTCTGTCGCATCCCGCACCTCGGCGATATACGCCTTAAGCTGGACCAGCCCCAGATCGTTTCGCAGCAGGCACTCGTTGCCCACAAGGAGGCGCTCGATGTCGAATCCGCTGTTGGCGTTGGCGACCAACTGGTCGATCTCGCGCCTGTTCCTATCCAGGTCCTTATCAAGCCATGCACCAGCTGTCACCCTGAGCCCACGCTCACCAGCCAGGCGGGGGATATTTTCCAGTCCATCCGTGGAAGAATAGGTCCTCACACTGGCCGCCAATCCCGAAAGTCTGTCAAGATCGCCGGCAATGTCAGCGGGCTGCGGATACCTCTTCTTGAGAGGATTCTGCCCGTCGGCATAGGGGCTAAAGGAAAAGCCCTGAATATTCCCCGTCCAGCCCGGAATTTCAATCGGGCGGTTCAGCAGATACCACCCCAGGGAATTGGCAGCCAGCATCAGTAGTACGATAAAAAAAACGCTCTTGCGCATAGTCTGTTTTCACAACCTCGGAAAGGTTTATGGCATGGTCGATCGTGGGAAAAACGACAAATGCCCCTTCTTGAAAAGAAGAGGCATAGCTTCTAAGTGAGCGTTATTACTTGGACCCCAGGGGTCCATGGACATAGTTTAGATCCAGCAAAAAAGAGTGAATCGCAGGTCCGGCACAGCGCAGATGCTTATAATGCCGGATCCATGAAAAGTCAACGTAAATATTTGGACAGAAATATTGGGGCCCGGACCCGCTGTGCACGAACGGTCCTTCAAAGACGACGCCGACAATCAGGCAGCGGGCACGCCTGCGCGATTGCCGCCCAATAATGTTACCGTCGCTACGTCACATCGCTTTGTTCCATAGCACGAAACATACTTGCCCGCTTCGACACAGGCGTCTAACCTTCTGAATAAACAAGATATATAGCGATTGCATTTCTGGCTCAGACTTGGAACTCACCTTGCAGAAACCACGCATGGAGAGAACCAATGCAATATCATGAACCTGTCGGTTCAAGGAGGAAACGATGTCACTACTGTCACTGTTTGAGAAAAACCCGCTTTCCATGTACCCCATTCTGATCCTGCTGTTGCTGGCCCTGCTCTACCTGGCCCGGCATCAGGCCCATCGCATGGTCCGCTCGTTTACCCGCATCGCCTCGCAGGCGCTGCGCCTGGCGGCCCGCTCCCTGCTGCTCACCGAGAGCAAGCTGCGACAGCGCAACCGCGAAGTTCTGCTGGCAGCCGGAGCCGGTGAAATCGAGAAGGAACTGGAGCGGGAATTCCAGCGGGTCGATGCCGTAGTCAAACGCGATCTGCAAACGTACCCGGCCTTTCATCGCAGCATGTCCGACCTGATCACCCGCATCGACGAGGACTACCGGCAGAGCACGGAAGCCCCCCCCTCACCACCAGCCTGGATTTCCGCGATCGAAGCGGTAGCACAGGTTCCGAACACCGATGGCGGCGTGGCCGAAATCCTCGGCGAAATCAACAAGACGCTCGACCGTCACCACAAATCGGCCATGGACGACTACCGCAAGTCGAGCCAGCGACGCCACAGCCTGCTCAACAAAATGATGCCGGTCTGGCGTAAACTGAGCGAGACCCTGGAGCACGTCGGCAAAACCATCAACGGCCTGCATGAACGCTCGGAACTGATTACCGCCAAGATGGATGAATATGAGAAAATTCGCCTGGGCACGGATGAAGCCGAGCGCCGCCTCTCCTCTTCGTCCCTGACCCAGTTCGTCATCTCCGGTCTGGTCATGATAATCGCCATCGGCGGTGCCATCATCAACTTCAACCTGATCGCCCTGCCGATGTCGGAGATGGTGGGCGGCGGCAGCTACATTGGCAGCTTCAAGGTTTCCGATGTTGCCGCCCTGGTCATCATCCTGGTTGAAATCTCCATGGGGCTGTTCCTGATGGAATCGCTGCGTATCACCCACCTGTTCCCGGTAATCGGACAACTCGATGACCGGATGCGGCGAAAGATGATCTGGATCTCCTTCACCCTGCTCTTTACCCTGGCCGGCGTTGAATCAGCGCTCGCCTTCATGCGCGACCAGATCGCCGCCGATCTGCAGGCGCTGCGGCACTCACTGTCCGGAGTAGAAGCTGCAGCCGGGCAGGTCTCGAGTCTAATCCCGACCGTCGGGCAGATGATCCTCGGCTTTGTCCTG